>WRLX01000018.1 GCA_009777415.1 Oscillospiraceae bacterium | reverse complement strand
TATGCCCAATGATGCGTTCGAGATTACCGGAATTGAAAAACCGGATATTTTCGATGCGTTGGCGATGTTGAAAGGGATTGTCGGTATGGGGGAAGTTGTTGTGGTGAATGTTGTGGGTGGCGGAATTGAACCTTTGTCGGAAGAGTTGGAATTGCAGATTAGAGAAGATTATTTTCGCTATTTAACAGCCGCCCCTTACTATGAACCTTCCGATGAGTCTGTTGACGGCGTGTTTATCACACGATATGTAAACACGTATAAAAATGGCGTGGCTTTGTTTATTCGTGCTGATGGTTGGGCTTACCCCGAGCACATAGAGTATGTATGTATAGGTGGTTATCACTTTGCTTATTGCGGCACTCGACAACCTCTTTTTTATTCGTTTGCAACAACCGAGTTTATTCTTTTTGACGTTGCTTACGAACGCGGATTGCTTACACATGGGGAGTTAAGCGATTGGATGAGTCGCCTTGTTGGTTCGGAAATTTGTACAAATAATCAATACTATTGCAAGAATAGTTGATTAAAAATATTTAGTAAAAGAAGGAGAAAATTAAAATGTTTAGGAAATTTATATCAATCGTATTAATTTTATCGATCGGGTTTTCGTTTGCAACTACAGCTGCGACGGAGGAGGTTGTGTCATACTTTTATTTAGAACCATGTGAACGTGATTTCACGGAAATATTACTTGAGGATGATTTCGAAGACGATTCTGTTGTGATTGTGTTGGACAGGGCAACAAGCAGAGCTACAAGCAGGGAAAGACGAGATTTTACCGCTAAGGATTTTAAAGATGTCGGTGCTTTATACGTTGAAGACGTAATGCGGCTTGCAGATTGGGAAAACGCATACGCACAACGGTTGTGGGATGCGGAACGGGACATGATTTTAGCCGAAAGAAACAGCTTTACAGCAGAACAAAGGCGCGGCGAAAATCGCTCTCGGCAAACATATCACAAAGCCCTTGAAGAAGCCGAAGCTAACACAATGCGTAATTTTGACCAGTTTAGGCGGATTTTGCTTATACGCTTAGACAAAAAATGCAAAGAAAACGTCCTTAATGTTGTACGCAAACTTCAACAACGGGAATACATTATAGTGGCTGAACCAAACTATATACCGATACCCGAAAACGTATCCCCCAATGACCATTATTACCGATTACCTATCACCAATGTAAACCATCAATGGGCAGTGGACAAAATAAGGCTTCCTCAAGCATGGGGCGTTACGACCGGGTCAAACACAGTTCAAGTTGGGATAATAGGTCATGGTATTGACGCAAGTCATCCGGAATTAACGGGACGCGTAACAGCCGCACCCGGAGGAAGCACAACGAACGCTTTTGATACCGGTACGCGGCAAGCGGGAATTATTGGTGCAAGAGGCAACAATTCTATAGGTATTGCAGGGATAGCGTGGAACGTACGATTAGTTTCATTTGCCGCGAATGGAAGTACAACAGCCCATGCAGCCGCTATAAATCAAGCAAGCCAAATGGGTATTCCTATCCTTACTCGCAGTTTTGCTTTAGATAGCGGAACAAATAATGTTATTTTCAATGCCGTACGTGCATATAAAGGGCTATTCATTAACTCCGCCGGTAACGAAGGGCAAAATACTGATTCTGCCCCGCGCCTTCCGGGGTTGTCAAACGTCCTTATTGTTGGTGCATCAAATATGAACGATGGACGTTCGGTTTGGAATTCCAACCAATCATCAAATTACGGGCAATCGAGTGTGCATATATTCGCACCGGGAGGAGGTCAAATTAATGGTGCCGATAGAGACAATATAACAACGTACTCCCAAAACTCGTATGGCTTTTATAGCGGCACATCTGCTGCCGCTCCTCATGTCGCGGGTGTAGCCGCGCTTGTATTAAGCAGAAGTCCAAATGCAACGGCGCAGTTGTTGAGGTTGGCTATCTTAGAGGGTTCTGACAATATTTCTATATCAACGCCCGGAGGTCAACAAACAGTAAAGCGTTTAAATGCGTTCAAAGCGGTAACGGCAATTCCCGAAATTATCATGATTAGAGGGCGGCAAATCAGGACAGACTTGACCTCTCTTAGTTTAGTTGACATGGGACTCACAAACTCTGATATATTACCGCTCCGGTTTATGGCGAATTTGCGTACATTGGATTTATCGGATAATGCAATTACCGACCTTTCGCCTTTGAGTGGGTTGGTGAGGTTGGAGTCATTGAATTTAGGTTACAACCATTTTATTACTAATCTCACACCATTAAGCGGATTAGTAAATTTGAGGGTGTTGGATTTGTGTCGTAATCGCATTATCAATCTCGCACCTTTAAGCGGATTGACAAATTTGGAAAGGTTATTCTTAAATAGTAATCAAATTAGTAATATTACCCCATTAAGCGGACTGACGAGATTAAAAGGGTTGTCTTTGTCAGATAATCAAATAACCAACACCGCACCTGTGAACACATTAATTTGGTTGGAATGGTTATTTTTAAACAATAACCGAATTAGCAACATTGCGCCTTTGAACGAATTAGGTTTTTTGACACGCTTAGATTTATCTGACAACCAAATCAGTAATATTGCCGCTTTAGCTGAGATGAGTATACATTATTTGTATTTAAGAAACAACAGAATCATCAGTATCGAACCTTTAAGAAACTCATTTCTTTTGCACGAATTAGATTTGTCTAACAATCAAATTAGCAGCGTTGCGCCATTATCTATGCACCACTTGGAAATATTGCTTTTGCAAGACAACCAAATCAGCGATGTTTCGTCTTTAACCGGGCTAATAGACTTGTGGCTATTAGTTTTGGTAAATAACCCACTAACCGAGGACCAAGTCGATGAACTTCGCGGATGGTTGCCTAATTGCATGATAGATTTTTGAGAGGGCTTTTGAGATAGCTTCCGCGACTAATTTTTCAATGTAGACCGCAACGGCGTTGTTGATATTTTTGATTCACTTGAGATTCAAAAGTTCATTGTTGGTATGCCCGGTATTTGATGTGCTGAAGATTTTTAAGTATTTGGTTGGGATGGATAGTTTGGTGAGTTAGTGAGTTTACAACCCCGCTGTATGGATTACCATGCAGCGGGGTTCAAAACTACGATTTCTTTTTAAACACCCAAAACTTGCCTAACAAATAATTCGTGATAAGTACAAACACTTGGGCAATCACTTTCATTACATACTCATTGAAGTGCAAGACATCTACCATTAAAAGCAGGAATCCGAGTTCAATAAAAAAAGTTGCAATCCTTGCGCCGTAAAATGCAAAAGCTTGCTTGAACCAATCGGCGACATTTGTCGAAACGCTCCTAAATACGAAAACTTTATTTACAAAAAAAGCAAAAGTCACCGCGCAAATCCATGAACCGGTTGTCGCAATTGCGGTATTGTCGGCTAACCAAAACAAGATTGCGTAATGAACCGATATTGAAACAACCGTGGTCAGCCCGCCAAAAAAAAGATAAAGTAAAATTTCCCTATGTTTTTGATAAATTTCTTTTAATTTACCAATCATTGATTATACTCCCCCCATTAATAAACGCTTCTATATTTGCCGCCAAGCGCGTTGTATATACATCGCGGCAGGTGAAGACATTCACGCCGTTTACACGGATAATGCTTCTGCGGTTTTCGCCCGTAAAATATTCAACAGTGTCCGGTTCGCGTTCTTTGTCGCGGTAAACAAATGTAATTGAGGCGATTAACGACGAGTTTTCGGGAGAGTCCTCCATAAACAAGCTCTCACCTCTCGCGCTGATTATAAATTGATACAAAATCCCGAACCGCTCTCTGTCTTCGGCATTGAGCGGTTTGCCGTCAAAAAATACAGTGTCGCCGTCTTCATCGCCCTCAACGGTTAATTCAACATCGTGGGAATCGGCAGTTTTCAATAAAAGCTTTTCAAGCGAGTAAATATACGGGGTAATAACCACATCGGATACCAAATCGAGAACGCCGACATTAAGCCACGGCAAGGAGGAAGGTGCAAACAAAAAGAGCAAATCGGGCGCGTGACTGCTTATTCCGTAAACGCCATCGTTGTAAAATCCACTCGTGTAGTCGTCGCCGATAGTCAGCCTGTAAACCTCATCGCCCGCAGTAACTTCAACAACACATTGCGGCGCGGACAGTCCCGTGAGTTCATAATCAACTTCATTGGGTGCGACCCACAATACATTCGCCGCAGTTAGTCCGAAAAGTCCGTATATTACCGGGGTGGACTTTTCCGGGTCAACCTCAATGCCAAACGGGCTTGTCAGTTTGTGTGAATTAAAAGAGCGTATTTCTTCGAGCGGCAACTCCGGGATTGCTTCTATAACAATCGGCTCATCGGAATCGGCACGAATAATTGTCACGCTCTCTATTACAGGTGCAGCATTGGCATTATATTCCGGGAAAGCAAGCCGATTAATCCAGTCGTGTCTTTCATTGAAAAAGTGATTAAGCATATACGCCAAAACAGAGTAAACAGTGTCGTCGTTTTCGAGTTTAAAATAAAGCGTTGTGCCATCGGGCGATGCGTCACCAACCAAAAATTCAATATTGAACCCGCCGCGAAATTCCGCAGACACTCTCGCCGTAGGATTCAGCAACCCGTATTTGTCCAAATCCTCTGCATTTGTCTCAACAGTTGAGCGGGCGGAAATGTTAGCCGCCGCCTTTGCCGCGCCGAGCAGATGCTCGCGGTTATACGGGACTTCCCCGCTCCTTTCGTCAATCTCGGCTATTGAAAAGCCGGTTTCGTCTGCGCTCGCCGAAACTATCGGCTTTATAGTGTAGCCATCGTCCTTTTGATTTATTATGTGAACAGAAAGAACATCTTCAACGGCAAAATCCGTGAAAACAATCGGCGACTCCAAATCTTCCCCGTTCGCCAATTCGGTATTATCACCCGGTTCATCAACAAGTTCGCTTGGCTTGGTCAACTGCAAAACTAAAATAGCCCCGCCTAATGTTACCAACACGGCAAGCGACAATATTATAACACGCATATTCTTTCCCATTTTTTTACCCTTGTCCTTTCAGCACGAACTCGCTATACAATAACCTCTATCTATGCCGCCTTTTAATCCAAATTACAACGCCCGTGACAATAATCACAAGAGGAAGGATTACCGCGAATATCAACCCAATCAGCCCGGCCTGCTCGGCTGAAATCCCAAATGTGGCTACTGCGAATGACTTAGGAGTAACGGTGATTACCTCACCCTTGCCGTTTAATTCGTTAATCATGTTTATAAAATATTCCGCATTGTTGGAGTTGCGCATCGCCATAAGCCCGGGGCTGAATATATTCGAGCCGCCGAACACAATTACATCGCTTGAAAAAACATCAATCCCCTCAAAACGAACCTTACTGCTTTTAACTCCGACAGTGTACGCACCGCGTTCATCGGGAATCCCGCCCGCTTCAAGCTCTTCAAATGTGCCGACAACCGCGCCGTCAAATGACGAGAGTACAGGTGTTGTTTCAATATTCTGCCACGCTTCAAAAACTCTGTGCGTATGGCGCATCATTTCGCCTAAAATCCGATAGTCGGGGTTTAATCCATCCCCAAACTCAAGGGGGTTGTAATACTGGAACGGAATGTCAATCCCGGGGACGGGAGCAGTATAGCGCGAGTCGGACTGCATTACGTAAGAACGCTCAACCGCAATGCCCCACTCTTCCAAAAAAGAATCAATGTTGGGCGTTTCCGCGCTGTGGTGTGCGACATACAAGACTGCTTTGCCGAATTCGCCGTTATTGTCGAGCCATTCCGCAAGGCGCGATATTGCGGCAAGCGAATAGTCGGCGGCGGGTGTGTTGATGATAATAAAGTCCAAATCGCCGTCAATTCCGCCCGTCACTAAATCAACCTCATGGAGTGTATATGCGTTTCGTTCCAACAAGGTTTCCATATGCTCATTCCCGCTTTCGCCAAACCCGGTTGTTATCCCTACATGAGTCGGGTTTACATCTGTGACCGACAGGACTGCCGACAAAAATGCACCTTCCGCCCCTGCGGAAACATCGGCATGAACCATTTCCCCCATTCCGAAATTAAGGTACATACTGTATTCTTCTTCGGAAATTTGACTGCCGCTCCTCATATCATAATAGGTAATCATAAAATAGTCGTTTGCGTCAAGTATTTTATTCCGCCCTGTTCCCGCCGCTTCAATTATCACTGAGCCGGGTGAAAGTCTGTCATAGTTTGCGACAAAATCGGGATTTGACATCAAATCTATATAGCGCAGGGTGATAGCGGATGACGAGGAAGCGAACCGTTTAAGAATCTCGTTTGTTTGGTTGTAATATTCCCGCGTGTTTGCCGAACCGACAGTAAAATCGCTCTCCCTGCTGCAAACGGTAATGGTCACATTGTCGATTATTCCCGCTAAAAAAGCGGCGGTATTTTCTTCAATTGAAAACATTTGCCCGGCAGTTAAGTCAATTGTAAACCGCTCTAAAATAAGCCCCGCAATTATATTAAGCATAATCACCCCCGCAATAAAAACGGCGGTAAAGATAACAGATACAGAACCGTACTTAAGCTTCTTTTTATTAAAAAGTTTAAAAAATTTTTTACATATTTTAATCATGCCCAGCGTCTCCTTTCGAGGACTCGTACACACAAGAACAATAACACAACCGTAATGCTTATAAAAAACAGCGCGTTTTCAAGCTCGAACAATCCTATAGTAAACCTGTCATAGCGTTCAAGGAGGGAAAGACTACGCAATGCATCGGCTAAAAAACCAATTCCCACATAAGGCGCGGCAATTGACGAAAACAAAAACCCGACATTCGCAAAAACGCTCACAATAGCGGCAATCATTTGGTTCTCGGTTAAAGAAGAGACTAACAACCCTGCGGCAGTGTACACTGCTCCTAACATGAGCAATCCCGCCATACTGCCCGCAATTGCCCTGCGGCTGACTTCCGTGAAATTAGAAAGCACGATTCCGTAAATCGGCATAACCGCAGTGCTAATCAAAAAGATTGTATATGCCGCGGCGAACTTTGCGGCTACAAGCCCAAAAAGACTAATCGGCGCGGTGAGCAACAATTGGTCGGTCTTGCTCCTTTTTTCATCGGCAAAAAGCCGCATTGTCAAAAGCGGCACGGTTATCATCAGAACAAAAAACATCAGCGAGAACATAGGTGTGAAGTCGGCAACACCCGTACCCGGAGTCGGTGTCGGGCTTGTCAGTGTAAACAGATAAAAAAACGCACCCGAAAAAATCAAATACACTCCGATAAACACATATCCGAGCGGGGTAACAAAATATGCTTTTAATTCTCGTTTAAATACAGCGTTCAATAATCTTCACCGGCAGTCAGCTTTAAGAATATTTCTTCAAGAGTTACTTCACTTGTAACTGACTTAATTCCTTTTATTTTTTCAATTTGTTTTATAGCCTCTTCAAGATTTTCTTTAACCTCAACGACAAGCCTGTGCTTAGACGAAAACCCCTCCGACAATTTTGTTGCGGTCGCATCTGCGGCAATTTTCCCCTTGTTAATTATTACAATTTTATCACACACAGCTTGTATTTCGGGCAAAATGTGCGATGACAATATCACAGTGTGATTCTCACCCAATTTTTTTATAAGTGTCCGAATTTCGATAATCTGTTTGGGGTCAAGACCCGATGTCGGCTCATCGAGGATTAAGATTGCGGGGTTGCCCACAAGTGCCTGAGCAAGCCCGACTCTTTGGCGATAACCTTTTGAGAGATTGCGGATTAGCCGTTTGCGCATATCGGTTATTTTAACCAATTCGCATATTTCGTTCAAATGAGTATTCCGAGGGAGCTTGGACTTTTTCAGTTCATAAACAAACCGCAGATATTCGTCAACAGTCATGTCCAAATAAAGCGGCGGATTTTCAGGGAGATAGCCGATGTTCCTTTTTGCGGCAATCGGCTCTTCAAGAACATCAATCCCGCCTAAAATCGCACTCCCGCTTGAGGAAGAGATATAGCCGCTCAAAATATTCATGGTAGTAGTCTTGCCAGCGCCATTCGGCCCTAAAAATCCGAGTATTTCCCCTTTTTCGACAGTAAACGAGATATTGTCAACCGCTTTGACACCCTTGACCCCTCCATAGCTCTTAGTTAGATTTCTCACCTCAATCATACACACACCCTAATTCTCTTCCAAGCGTTCAATCGCCTTTTTGATTCTGTTCATACTTTCGCCTTTTCCGAGCATTACACATATATCAAGACCGCCGCCCGGCGCAGCAGGTTTCCCCGTAAGCGCGACCTGCAAAGGGTAGAGATAATAACCCGGCTTTTTGTCGGATTTTTCTGAAAGCTTCTTAAACGCGCTGTATAAATTGTCCTTATTAAACTCGGCGGAATCGGAATTTCCCAAACCGCTCAATACATTCAGCGACTCGGGGAGAGTACCCGCCGCACTTTCGGGGGAGGTTTTCATCTTCTTATTGTTGTATAAATCCCGCGAATAATCGCTGGGCTTTTCAAGAAAGTCCACTTGCGCAACAATGTCGGTTAATACTTCTGTCCGAGGTTGCAACGCATTACAGAGAATGTCGTAATTAATGGGGTATTCGCCGATATAAGGGGTCGCAATCCGCTTAAATTCATCGGGAGACAGCCTGCGGATATGCTCGGCATTAATCGCCCGCATTTTCTCTAAATCGAATATAGCCGGAGATTTCGATATTCCATCGGTTGTGAACGCTTCGGTCAATTCCGCCAATGAAAAGATTTCATTTTCGGATTCCTCACCTTTGGGCGACCAACCGAGCAACGCTATATAATTGATAATCGCCGATGTGAGGTAGCCTTTTGCTTTAAAATCGCTGAAATAAGCATCCCCATCCCGTTTTGACAGCTTGTGCGTTGCATCTCGCATTATTTGCGGGACATGGATATAGACGGGCAACTCCCACCCGAACGCCTCATACAAAAGATTGTACTTCGGAGTTGACGAGAGGTACTCGTTTCCGCGGATTATATGGGTTATATTCATTGTGTGGTCATCGATTACATTGGCGAAATTATAAGTGGGCATTCCATCGGATTTGATTAAAATCTGGTCTTCGATTTCCTCATTCTCAACGATTATCTCCCCGTAAATTTCATCTTTAAAAGACGTTTTCCCCGTCTTAGGGACTTTTTGGCGTATTACACTCCCGCGCTTTTCCAAGTTCGAGTTGCGACAATCGCACTCCGCCTCGGAATCGGCGGGGCAACAGCAATAATAAGCACAATCCTTTTTGATTAACTCCAAGGCATATTCAAGGTAGGCGTTTTTACGCTCGCTTTGTATATAAGGTGCATAATCGCCGCCTATGTCCGGCCCTTCATCCCATTTAATCCCGCATTCTTTCAGCGTTTCATAGATTACCTCAACTGCGCCGTCAACATAGCGGGAGCGGTCTGTGTCTTCAATCCGCAAGACAAAGCTCCCATTATTTTTTTTAGTATACAGCCACGAATAAAGCGCGGTTCTGAGATTGCCTAAGTGCATAAACCCGGTAGGGCTCGGCGCAAACCTTGTACGCAGTGTTTCCCGCACAATCGCGGAATTGTTTTCAAGCTTCAACTTGTCCTCCTTTTATAAGATATGCTTACCCGGTAACTTGCGACATATCGCGGTGAATCTGTTCTTTCAGCTCTTCTATTGAGCCGAATTTTTTTTCGCCTCTGATAAATTCCTGTAGGCTTACTTTTACAGTTTGTCCGTATATATCCATATTAAACCCGGGAATATGGGTTTCGATTAACGGTTTGTTATCGCCGACTGTCGGCTTAATTCCTATGTTGGTGATTGCGGTATAGTGAATCACATCGACCAATGCGCGGCTCTTATAGACTCCGAACTTAGGCAACACACAATCGGCGGGGATAATTTGATTAATTGTCGGCGCACCGAGCTTCCTGCCTAATTTTGCGCCCTCTACTACTTCAAGCTCATACGTCAGTTCATAGCCGAGCATTCTGTTCGCAAGGGCAATATCACCGACCCGTATTGCCTGTCTTATTCGGGTTGAGCTTACCTCCGCCCCGCCCATACTTACCGGGGGGATAATATCGACTTCTATTCCGTGAACGGCGCAAAGCCTTTTTAGTTCATACGCATCCGCCGAGGCATTTTTGGAAAAGCAAAAATTCCACCCGCACGAAACATAACCGCAATTCATCTTCCCGATAAGAATCTGCTGTACGAACTCTTCGGCGGAAAGCCCGCGTACACTTTCAAAGTCAGCCGAGTAAATTGACTTAATCCCCGCCGCTTTTAATTGAGCGAATTTCATTTGATAGGGCAGTATATTCTCATTTTTTTGCAAAACTGCAAAAGTAAAAACTGCCGGCATAAAACTTTTTTGCCGCAACGCCGAATTGATTACCTCAATGTGTCCTATATGAACCCCGTCAAACATCCCGAGCGCGACAGCCGTTTTTGTATTATTTATAATTTTATCCATACCTTTTTTAATAGACCTCCTCGGGAATTAACCGCGTGTGGATTTGAGAGCAAATTTTTCGTCAGGCAAGGCGAAATTTTTGCGAATATCCGCTGATACTTTAGAAAATTTCAACGCAGTATGGCGGAAAATTTGCCGAAAAGCCGCCGTGCGTTAATTTCCGATGGTCTAATACTTGAATCTTTGGTGTATTGAAATTGAGTGGTCTTTTTCGATTTTGGCGAGTGCTATTATACGGTTTTCATTGTCATAGAGTGAATATGTCCCGTCATAAACCTTGTCGTAACGAACCAAGTCAGCATTAAGCACTATACCGTTTTTGAACAAGCGAGTCTGTACCGCATCTAAATAAGCTTTGGGATAGTCAAACAGACTTCCGAGCGGCTTCAAGAATTTCGCCACACTGTCAGGATTTTCGGCATAAGCTTCCCTCAAAATTTCTAAAGTGTGACAATCGTCAAGCGTGAATCCGTTGGACTTAGTCCTCTGCAACCCGGTCATAACCGCCCCGAATCCGAGGTCTTGTCCTATATCGTGAATCAAGGTTCTGATATATGTTCCCTTAGAGCAGTTTATTTTAAGGACTCCCTCTAAGTTACCGTAATGCTCAATTTCGATTGAATGTACTGATATTGTACGCGCTTCCCTCTCGACTTCGCCGCCTTTTCGCGCAATGTCATAAAGCCGTCGCCCGTTTACCTTTACCGCCGAATACATCGGCGGAATTTGTTCAATTTCGCCTATGTATTTTTGTATCGCTCTTTCGATTCTCGTCTGCGGCACGTAACACCGAGTATCCACAGGGACTTGAGTCAGCACTTCGCCGCTTATGTCCTGCGTATCGGTAGTAAGCCCTATTTTAAATGCGGCACGATATTCCTTATCGGTGTCGGGGCAATAGTCAACCGCTTTGGTCGCCGCCCCTGCAAAAATAGGCAATACCCCCTCTGCAAGCGGGTCAAGTGTCCCTGTATGTCCGATTTTTTTAGTGTTTAAAAGTCTCCGCATAATTGCGATTACATCAAAAGAAGTAAACCCCGAAGGTTTATAAACGCAAATAATTCCGTCCACTTTCATGCCCTGCCTTCCCTCAGAAGCAGACAGCTTCTTCAATTTAACGATTTTTCTATTTGATTTAGTACCGCGTGTTTCACAGCATCGACACTCCCTTTTAAAGAGCAACCTGCCGCACGAATATGTCCGCCTCCGCCAAGTGATGCGCATATCGTCTGTGCATTTACGTTTTCGCTTGTGCGGATTGATATTTTCCAAGTTTTTTCGCCGATTATTTTAGGTAATTTTTCCTTGATTTTTTCTTTGATTACGACCCCTACCTCAACCCCTTGAATTTGTTTCGGGAGGACTGAAATATTGCTTGCGTCTTCGGGGTCAATCCCGTTCAGCATATCGGCGGTCAGCGTTATAACGGCACACCTATCATCAAAGAAGTACTCAATCCCGTCAAGCGCGGATGTTTCTAACTTAATGCGTTCGCGGGTTTTCATTTCAAACATAAGGTAGTTAATCTTCGCCACATTAAAGCCGCTCACCATTAACTCCGCGGCAATCAGGTGTGAATCTACAGTCGTGTTTGAGTATGTGAAACAACCTGTATCGGTTGAAACTCCGGTATAAATCGCGCTTGAAATTGCAGGCGTAACCTCCACCCCTAACCCCTTTATCAATGCCCAAACAACTTCGGCACACGCCGCCGCATTTGTGTCAATAAGGGTTTTCGCCGCATAATACTTGTTTGAAATATGGTGGTCTATACAAAAGTCAATCTCCGGGTACTTGTCCTTGAGTGAGCCGATAAGCTCAATGTCGGCAACATCGACAGTTACGGCTGTTTCGTTTTGCCCCTCAATCAATTCGACTTTGCTTTTGTCGATTGCTTCCGGCAGAAAATCAAATCGCGGCGACACTTCATCATCGCAGATTACTCTTGCTCGTTTCCCCATAATATGCAAAACCCCGCACAGCCCGTACCCGCTTCCAAGGGTATCGCCGTCGGGGTTAGCATGGCAAATCAGAGTGAAGTTATCGTTAGTCTTGAAAAAATCGACCGCTTGTTTTAAGTCAACTTTCATTTTTACGACCATGCCGCCCCACCTTGCGCCGACATGGTGGTTCGCCCTCTCTTATTTTTCTAAGCTTCGTTGCCTTGAGCTTGGTTTAGTTCATCGATTATTCCCGTGATTTTGTCATAATAATCCAAAGAGTTGTCCGGCAGGAAAATAAGCTCCGGAATTTTGCGCATTCTTATCCTCGCATTAATATGCTTTTTAAACAGCCCCGCCTTTGATTTAAGCATTTCGGCGGCGGCAACAGTCTTTTCTCCGCCCTCATAAGTCGAGATAAAAACCTTACAATATGACAAGTCGTTTGACAAGTCACAGCGCGAAACCGAAACAATCCCGTCAGTCACAACCTCCCGCATTGTCACAGATATTTCACGTTTTATATCCTCCGATAACCGCTGAATATTCTTATTCATTTTTTTACCCCTTCTTCATGTTTTGTGCAATCAGCCATCTTTTTTCTCTTCAAAATCCTTACGCAGTCTTTGTATCTTTTGGCGTTCTTCCTCTGCGGTGGATTCGTTTGCCTTTGCCAGTATTGAGTATATTGTCACCCCTAATCCCGCATAATCCTTCGCTTCATAAGATTGTGCCAATGATGTAAACGTAGACACAGTTTCCAACTCAGCCTTATTAGTTTTTGCCGGCATTTTTTACCCCTCCTCCCAATTTTGCATAATCAGTCATCTTCTACTTGTTTTAGACTTTTCGGTTCAGAGACATTTTTACCCCTCCTCCCTACTTTACCTATCCTCTAACTGTTACTATTGCTTAACTTCTTCCATAATATACGCTTCAAATATATCGCCCTCTTTAATATCCGAGAATTTTTCGAGACTTATTCCGCATTCGTATCCTGCCGCAACTTCCTTTACATCGTCTTTGAATCTTTTAAGGGTATTAATTTTATCGTCAAATATTATTATACCATCACGGACTATTCTTATTTCACAATTGCGTGTAACCTTTCCGTCAAGGACATAACAACCCGCAACAATTCCCGAACCGGTGATTTTAAACACATTGCGGACTTCAACACGCGCCATGAGATTCTCAATAAACTTAGGTGCGAGCATACCTTTCATTGCCGTCTGAATCTCTTCAATCGCATCATAAATGATTCTGTACACGCGGATTTCTACATTATCGCGTTTGGCGTTCTCTGCCGCAGCAGGGTGCGGCCGCACATTAAACCCGACAATAATCGCACCCGATGCATTCGCAAGCATAACGTCACTCTCGCTTACAGCACCTACTCCGCCATGTATTACGCGGATTTTGACTTCCTCATTAGAAAGCTTTTCAAGCGACTGTTTAACAGCTTCGACTGAGCCTTGAACATCAGCTTTTACAATAATCGGCAATTCCTTAACCGAGCCTTGCTCAATATGGCTGAACAGGCTGTCCAAAGTGACTTTTTTGTACTGGCTGAAGTGTGCTTCCTTAGCTTCGTGTTTGCGTTTTTCCACCAATTCGCGTGCAAGCCGTTCATCGGCGACTGCCGAAAATTGGTCACCCGCACTCGGCACTTCCGCAAGCCCGGTTATCTCAACAGGTACAGACGGACCGGCAGTTTTAACTGTTTTGCCTTTGTCGTCAAGCATTACGCGGATTCGCCCTACTGCTGTTCCCGCTATAAGGACATCGCCTGTATTAAGCGTACCTTTTTGTACCAAAAGAGTTGCAACAGGACCGCGACCTTTATCAAGACGTGCCTCAATTACAGTACCTACTGCAAGCCGTTCGGGGTTGGATTTCAGTTCAAGAACCTCCGCAGTAAGGTTTATCATTTCAAGCAGGTTGTCAATGCCCGTTTTTTGTTTCGCACTGACTTCACAACAAATAACATCGCCGCCCCATTCCTCAATAAGCAATCCGTGTTCGGTAAGCTCCTGCTTAATCCTTGAGGGATTTGCCGCTTCTTTATCCATTTTGTTAATCGCGACAATTATCGAAACTTCCGCCGCTTTTGCGTGATTAATGGACTCAATTGTCTGCGGCATAATCCCGTCATCCGCCGCCACTACCAGTATGGCAATGTCGGTTATATTCGCGCCTCTTGCCCGCATTGAGGTAAAAGCCTCATGCCCCGGGGTATCGAGGAATGTTATTTCCCTGCCCCCCGCTTTAACCCTGTGTGCGCCGATATGCTGTGTAATCCCCCCCGCTTCGCCCGAAACAACATCGGAATTGCGGATGCTGTCAAGTAATGAGGTTTTACCGTGGTCAACGTGACCCATAACAACGACTACAGGTGAACGTGGACGAAGATTTTCCGCAGTGTCTTCTACATCCTCAAATAAGCGTTCTTCAACCGTAATGATTACTTCTCTTTCGATTTTCGCACCCAATTCATCCGAAATAAGGGCAGCGGTATCATAATCAACAGTTTGGTTTTGGTTCGCCATTATTCCGAGGTTGAACAACTTTTTAATGACTACGCTCGCCTTGACCTTGAGCCGCGCAGCCAATTCGGATATGACTATATTATCGGGAATAAGCACTTCAAGTTGCTTATTCCTTGCCTTTTCGAGTTCAAGACGCAACAGCTTTTCCGCCTCGGTTTCCTTGCGGCGGACGGGCGGCATATTCCTGCGCTGATGAGTTCCGCGCTGATTCCCGAATTTTTGCCTTCCTCTGAAATTAGTAGGCCCTCTTCCGCTGTTTTGGTGTTGATTCCTTTGTTGTGTAGCTTGTTGTGCGGCGATGCTTTCGTATTTCTCGTTATATCTGTCAAGCTCGACATAATTGCCCCTTGTGTCCACACGCTTGACAATCTGCTCCCCACGCTGAACAGCTTCGCCTTTTTGCTTTGCCTTAGGCGGGTCATTGACTTTCAGCTTATTTATATCAACAGCCGCTTTAACAGGCTTTGGGGTCAGCTTTTTCTTAGGAGGCTTCTGTAGATTTTCTTCTTTAGCAACAAATGGACGCGGTTCACGTGTTTCACGCATTTCGCGAGTTTCATGAGTCTTGTCGAAATTCCTTCTTTGTGTCCCCGTATCTCCTGCATAAGGTTTTTGCGGAATTGGAGCTTTTGTTTCCTGTTGCGGCTTAAATTTATGCTCGACCTTAGGCTTTGCGACGGGTCGCGGCGGTCTATCCGGCAACTTAGGCTTTTCAGGTTGTTTAAAGGCTTCGGAAAGTTTATTAGCGGGATGCTTTACAAAAGGCTTCGGTTTGGCAGGATGCTTAGGCTTTTCGGGTTTTTCACGACTTTCCGAATTTTCTTGCTTTCCTTGCCTTTCTTGCCGCTCTTGCTTTTCTTGACTTTCTTGTTTTTCCGGCTTTTCGGTTTTCGGCTTAGGCTTAGATTCAAAATACTCGGTTATATTATCGCTGACTTTTTGGAAAAGAATCTTTTCAAGTGCAACATTAATCTCATCGGGCGTAAGTGTTCCTCCCGACTTTTTTTCGATTCCGAAATATTCTTTTGTAATTGCCACAAGCTCCGAAATCTCAACTCCGAGTTCGTTAGCCGCGTCCTTAATCTTGATTTTTTGTTCCATATTACTCCTATTTGAAAATTGAATATAAGCCTTCATCAAGAATTGCGATTATACCTGTTCTTTTGCCGATAACATCCTTGATTTCATCCATGGTATGATTTATTGTTATGATATTTTTATTGTGCTTTGCACAGTGATAAACTAATTCTTTTTTTGTCTTTTCCGATAAATCGCTTGCCGCAATAACGCCGGCCACCTTTTCAATGTCTTGAACAACCGCATCGAATCCCGCAGTAATCTTTCCCGCCCTTTTGCATAACCCGACAGTGGCAAGCGTATTAGTTGATTTAGACGACCCCATTTATTTCAGTCTCCAACAATTCATATATTTCCTCGGGAATCTTACATTTGAGGTTTCGCTCAAGGCTTTTTTTCTTGACTGCCGTTTTTAAGCAGGCGGGACTTTTGTGAATATACGCACCCCGCCCCGACAGTGACTTGCCGTTTTCCGCAAAATCAAGCAAAACCTCGCCACTCTTATTACTTACTATGCGGATAAATGAATCTTTGCTACCTTTTTGGCGACACCCCACGCACATTCTTTCGGGAATCCACCGCGCCTCAGCCTTCAAAGAACCCCGACTCCGGGCGAATATCAATCTTAAACCCGGTCAATCGCGCCGCCAATTTTGCGTTTAGCCCTTTATTCCCGATTGCAAGCGACAATTGATTATCGGGGACTGTTGCAATACATTCCCTAAGCTCTTCATCGGGAATTTCAACACTCAAGACTTCGGCGGGCTTCAGTGCCTGTTTAACAAGCTCCTTAGGGTCATCGCTGTAAGCGACTACATCAATTTTTTCACCCTTTAATTCATGGCAAATGCTCGCAATCCTTGAACGCTTCTGCCCTATGCAAGTGCCGACTGCGACAACATCTTCTTCGTTTGACATAACCGCGATTTTAGTGCGGATTCCGGGTTCGCGGCTAATCGCGCAAATTTCTACAATTCCGGCGGCTATTTCCGGAACTTCGTTTTCAAACAATTTGCGGATTAAATTATTATGAACCCGCGAAATGCGTAACGTCGGCCGCTTGTCGTTAGCTGAAACCCCCGAAATATAAACCCTTATGCTGTCCCCCGATTGAATAACCTCGCCGGGGATTTGGTCGCTTTTGAACAATACTACTTCTGCCGAGTTAATTTCAACAAACGCATTGCCCGTATCCGGTTCGACTTTGAGAACCTTTACGCTCATGCACTCGTTTTGCAAGCTACCCCATTGCTCAATTAATTGCTCCCGCTCAACTTCCTTGATTCCCTGTTTAATTACCTGTTTTGCGGTTTGTGCGGCAATTCTTCCGAAATGTCGGGTATTGAGCTTAATGACACATTGGTCACCGACATTATATTTTTTTGAGACTTTTTTCGCCGATTTAAGGTCAATTTGGTTCGCGCTGTCTTCAACTTCTTCGGGGGTTTCAACAACCTCCTTATGAATACAAACGTCAAATTTCCCTTTCGGAATGTCTATATTAAAGTTAATATTATCGCTTCGGGGATAATCCTTTTTGATTGCGATAACAAGCGCGGTTTGGATTTTTTCGACCAATACATCCGGCTGAATCCCCTTTTCCTTTGCGACTAACGCAAGCGCGTCAAACAATTCAACATTCGTGTTGCTCATTGCGGTTGTTCCTCCAACGTGATTCTGATGCATTTATTTAGCAGCATTTGTTCTTCTCCATTCAGTATTATAGATTTGTTTTCGGGCTCATAATCTGTTAAAATACCCGTTTTCATCTCGGTTTTGCCGTTATCTGTCCTTTTCATAACACGGATGTTTTTGCCGATACAAAGCTCGAAATGCTCTTTATTGCGCAATCTCCTTGTAATGCCGGGCGAACCTATCTCCAATATATCGACTTGTTTTATAAATTCCTGCGCGTCCATGAGCTTGTTCAAGGACGGGGTGAGCTTTTCGCACTTTTCCAAATCAAGCGGACCGTCATTGTCGTCAAACAAGATTCTCAGATAGTGCATTGCCCCCTCTTTTTCAAAAACAACATCCCACAAGCGGCATCCGTTTTCCTTAAGGAACGGCTCGGCAATACTACGCGCTTGGTCTTCTATTCTCATGTTCGTCCTTTCTTTATCAGAGCCTGTAATCACTAATAACAAGAGGACTGAGGTGTCAACCCCAGTCCCGCTTCTCAATCATGCAAGCTGAATTATAACATATCTTTTTTTGTTTGTCAAGGGGTTTTTAAAAATTTTTTAAAATTTTTATTTCTAACTTATTTCTAAGAGCCTGTTTAGATTCTCCGAACGAGTGGATTTTTGAGCAAATTTTTCGTCAGACAAGGCGATTTTTGTGCAAATATCCGCTGATATTTAAGCAAAAATCAACGCAGTATGGCGGAAAATTTGCCGAAAATCCGCCGTGAGCGAGATTCTAAGCAGGCTCTAAGGTGCTAATACAGTTCTACCTAACCAAACTATCCATCCCCACCAAATACTTCAACACCTCCAACACATCAAATATAGTAGGCGTACCGCTCGCTTGTGACTCTGGCGTAATCAACGCCGCATTAAGCGCGTTCCCGCAATTGGCAATCGAACCGTCCATGCCCACAAGTGCTTTTAAAATCTCAAGTACATCGAATATAGACGGTTCTTCTTCCCCGAGGATTCGCCCTTTGGTGTCGGCAGGCGGCGATGTACAGAGATTGCAGGAGGCGCAAGGGTCGATTGGTAAAGTAATCGGCGGGTCTGTTTCAATAATTTCATACTCGCTCAATTGCTCAATTTCCTCATACGCCGCTTTTGCTCCCCGCGGGACGTATATTGTCGTGAGGTTTGTATTGTTGAGAAACACATCACTTCCAATATACATAATAGTCGGTGTTTCGAGCCTAAATGTAACATCTGTTAAACTTTCGCAGTCCCTAAATGCCCCCCACGCTATGCTTGTAACGCTGTCGGGTATTATAATTGAGGTTAAACCGGTGTCGGCAAACGCACTCATCCCTATACTCGCAACGCTGTTGCCGATTGTAATTTCGCTTAAGCTTGTACACCCCCTAAACACAGAGTCCCCTATTCTTGTAACGCTGTTTGGGATTGTCACCGATGTCAGGCTTGTGCAATTATTAAATGCACCGCTGCCTATTCTTGTAACACTGTCTGGGAATGTGATTGAGGTTAGACCCGAACGCGCAAACGCACTGCCGCTTATGCTTGTAACGCTGTTCGGGATTGTGATTTCAGTCAGACTTGTGCAACCCGCAAACGTAGTACCAAATATGCTTGTAATCCCGTTGCCGATGACCACCGTACTCAAACTTGTGCAACCCGCAAATGCTCCAATCGTCTCTACCTCCATAGCATCCTCATATCTGTCATACCCTATTCTTGTGACGTTGTCGGGTATTGTTATTTCAGTCAGGCTTGTGCAACCCGCAAATGCACCTTCCCCTATGATTTCAACGCCGGTGCCGATTGTGACTTCAGTCAAACTTGTGCAATACGCAAACGCTTGCCAGCCTATGGTTGTAACGCCATTGCCGATTGTCAAAGAGTTCAGGCTTGAGCAATACGCAAACGCATCCTGCCCTATGGTTGTAACGCTGTCGGGTATTGTTATTTCAGTCAAGCTTGTGCAAAAAAGAAACGCACTGTTCCCTATGCTTGTAACGCCGTTGCCGATTGTTACCGTGGTTAGATTTCCGAAATTGGAAAACAAAGAGCCGGGTATAGACGTAACCTCATCTCCGATTATGACAGTGAGCACATCAGCACGAGTGTGGATATACCGCCATGAAGCTATGCCGTTATCAGTCATGATTGTGAGCGTGCCTGTCTCGGAATCAAAGCTCCAGTCTGTTACCGGGGGACTATCCGCCGATGTTGACACAAGCAGGGCAATTCCCGCCGCTATCATTATTGCCGCCATTGCCATTGTTAAAATTACTTTTCTCATTTCCTAAATCCCTCTCAAAAATATTTTTTATAACATAAAAAGCGACTTCCCCTTTATTAATAAAGGAAGCCGCTCTATGTACAGTATATTCGCGCATGACAAATCAGCACAGCTAACCGCTATTGCTTTGCTTTGCTTTGCTTTGCTTTGCTTTGCTTTGCTTTGCTTTGCTTTGCTTTGCTTTGCTTTGCTTTGCTTTGCTAATACAATTTTATCATATATGTGCATATTTGTCAAGCCCTTTCTTAAAATTTTTTTGTTTTTTTAATTGTAGCATGGTTTCGGGGAGTTGTCAAGGGGGTTTTGTGAAATATTTAAGTTTTTTTCAAAAACCCCTTGACAATTTTTTAACAACGTGTTATCATGATTACAAAAATTTTCCGCAAGACCGCCGTGCGTTAATTTCCGTGGTCTATATTAAGAATAATTGGAGGTTATCATGATAAAACCGACTTTACAAGAGGCTAAGACACTCGCGGCGGGGTACAGCATTATGCCCGTTGCAATGGAAATATTCTCGGACATAAGAACGCCTATGGAAATCTTAAAAATTCTTAAATCACAAGGCGAAAACGCATACATTTTGGAAAGTGTCGAAAACGGCGAAAGCTGGGGGCGGTATACATTTCTGGGGCATAATCCTTCAATAAGCGTTAAAGGAAAAGACGGGTTAGTCGCCGTCACAACTGCGGCAGACGGAACAACTAAAGCAAAGGTAGGCAATACCCACGAAATACTGAGGGAGATGGTGAGCGAATACAAAAGCCCGCACATCCCCTATTTGCCCACTTTTACCGGCGGATTTGTGGGCTATTTCTCGTATGACTACATCAAAAGCGGGGAATTTTGTCTAATGCTTTATAAGCAGGTAATCGCGTTTGACCACTTGAAACAAAAAATATTCCTTATAACAAATATTTCCACTGATAATTTAGAAGAAAATTATATTGAAGCCGTCTCGGTACTGAAAGACTTAGAATCGCTTGTAACAAGCGAAAATCGCGCCGATTATCCAATCGGCCGCCTAAAATCCGGGTTTACTCAGAGTTTTACCGAAAAAAGCTTTACCGAAGCGGTGCAAAAATGTAAAGAATATATGGCAAAAGGCGAGGTTTCGCAGGTAGTCCCGTCTATAAGGTTCACCGCCGATTATGAGGGAGACTTGTTGCAGGCGTACAGACGGTTGCGTACTATTAATCCGTCATCGTATATGTTTTATATGCAGTTCAGTGATTCAAACAATGATATGCAAATTGCAGGTGCATCTCCCGAAACACTGGTATCGCTCAAAAACGGCGTTGTCAGCACATTTCCGTTAGCGGGAACTTGTAAAAGAACAGAGGACGAAGACGAAAATAAACGCCTCATTGCCGAGCTTTTAGCTAATCCTAAAGAGCTTGACGAACACGAAATGCTTGTCGAATTGGGCAAAGATGATTTAAACAAGGTCTGCGAAGCTGGAAGCGTTAATGTAGATGAAT
>WRLX01000017.1 GCA_009777415.1 Oscillospiraceae bacterium | reverse complement strand
TTCGCGGTATGGGATTTTAGGAGGGGTGGGAAACCTCCCGATCGGGCGGGGAACGGCTCTCCGTTCCCATTGCTTGCCGAAATTGTTAGCGTGAAAAAGCTGTTAGTTTTCGGAAGCGTGAAATCGAATTTTACCGCTGTACATGGCTTGGCTCACACTCACTATTTCTTCAAATCATTTTCGAGTTTAGCAAACTTTTGGCATATGCGCTTTTGCAACATTTCGTCGCTAATTCCGACAGTCAAACGCATTTGCGCAAGCATCATTTCGACATCGGCGATTTCATCAAGAATGGCCTCAACCGTGTCATGTATTGTCGTGCGATTAACGTATTTTTGAAGCGCGACGATTAACTCAGCACATTCCTCTACCGCCTGCCCGACTTGCGCAGCTTCAACTGACCTATTGCAACTGCACACGCCGTGCTGCTAACATAAGCATCAGTTATATGCAATCTGTAACGTCCATAAGTTGCAGGGGTGTTCAACAAGGAAATTTTTTAAAAAAATACTGCTGTAGATGACAGCAGTATTTTTATTGGACTACTTGTATTTATGTCACAGCACTATCCATTCCTACAAGATGCTTCAACACCTCAAGAACATCGAATATAGAAGGCTCGCTCTTAACTCGCGATTCATCGGTAATCAACGCCGCATTGAGCGCGTTCGAGCAGGGTGCGGCGATTATTACGAAGAAAAATAAGGTTAATGAAAACGGCTTGTTTGTATTGCTGAACCCCGCCTTCGAGGGCGGGGTTTGTTGGTAGAAGGTGAAATTTAAATTTCACCTTTGCGATTTTGATAAGCTTCTTTTCGTGCCGACAAGATTCTCGAAAAAGTATTTGACCAGTGACCGCTGACCGAATATTTTTCTAATTCTTCCTCTGTTATCTTGTAGGCTCTAATCGCAGACTCATCCACAGAACAACAACGAAGTACACCGACCTTTGTGTTCAAGCTTCTGTCAAGAAGATTAATCGGTTCTGTACCAACGCTATGAGTACGATATTCTTCTGGGATTGGTTTTCCAAAGTTGTCCATAAGACCCATTAGAACACCTACCGCTGTTTGTGGTTGATTTGTTGCGATTTGTGATTTCGCCATTAATTTAACATCTCCTTCATTTTAACTAAATTTATTTATGATTAAAGTTGGGCTTTTTTTACCCAACCGTAGTCAACCTTGAAAATCCCGACTATACTTGCAACGGCGAACTTAACATAGTTAATCAAACTTGTAAGGAGATTATAACTATCGTTTTTTACATCTGATGATATTCTGCCAGCTTTGTGAAGTTCATCAATTCCAGATAGTAAAGCGGCATAACAACTCGATACCTCATCTTGCACCTTATCGAAAGATATTACAGTCCTATCCTCAATAAGTAAATTAGGTTTATCGTTTTTTATTAAAAAAATGATATCCAACCCTGAATCAATGTACATTTCGTGCATCCGCTCAGTTCTCAAAAAAGTCCTTATGTCTTTTTGAGAAAATTTTGTAGCATTATTGTGATTGTGATAGACAGTAATAACACAGTCGAAGTTATTTGTTATGCGGCTAAACTCTTTTTTAAATTCAGAAATAGCCTCAGAAATATCAACTTCCCTCCTGCCATTGGTTGGGGGAGGAATATGTTTTGAAGTTTCTATGTTGTAGTTGTATTCGTGCGTGTCAACCCTCGTTCCTTTGAATACAATAGCCTCCTCGGTATCTAATTGGGTATATTTGTTAGAAAGCCTACTATACAAATTGCGGGTCTGCTTTAGCTTTTTATTTCTTAGACTTGGAGAAAAGCCTGAAACACTTAAGAATACGTCTACAACGTTCTCTTCTAAAATGCTCCAAATTTTATTATGAGCAGCTTGAATTTCGTCTTTATATTCAAGCGAAGGTCTTGTTTCCAGTACAACACTCATTAGTTAGCATCCTCATTACTTCCATACTTTATTAAGTGTAACAAACTTGACATTATGTTACATGGGCTTATTTTATTCCCGATTTAAGCAACTTCCATCGTTGCCTGTCCTTATTATCGTCCACTAAAAACACCGTGAGGCATTTCTTTTATGTCGCTTATAATGCGGTTTCACCTGATGTGGTAACATAATGTCAAATATGTCACACGGACGACTGTCCTATTATAAGGAGGCTCACTCATGACCACTGAACCTATCAGAAACAAGAACGATGTCCGCAGACTTGCGGAATACTACCTCGACAAAGGGCAACTTCGTAACTATGCCCTCGTTGTACTCGGAGTCCACACGGCTCTGAGAATCAGCGACCTGCTCCGATTGCGTTGGGATGACGTATACGACTTCGAGAAAAACCGAATCCGTGACAGCGTAACCATCATCGAAGGCAAGACACGTAAATCCAAGACTTTCGCTCTCAACAAGACGGTCATACGAGCGTTGACTCTGCTTGCCGCACAGAAACTCTGTCAAGGAGCGTTCCTCATTGAGAATCCCCAAACTAAGAAATCCATAAGTAGAATCCAAGCGCACAGACTAATCCGTGCCGCATCGGAGGCGTTGGGGTTTCAGAAACACATCTCCTGTCATTCATTGCGGAAGACCTACGGCTACCATTCGTGGAAGAGCGGAGTCTCGACTGCAGTCCTCGTTGAGATTTACAATCACTCCTCGCTGAACGTCACCCGCCGATACCTCGGAATTACTCAAGACGACAAGAATGCCGTCTACATGAATTTGCAGCTGATTTCGTGACTTAATCCTCAACAGCTAAACGGACACACCTTTCCCCACTCACTACGGAAAATTCCACAGCTACAGTTAAAGGGTGTCTATGTTCTCATCCGCCTCCCCGTTGGGATTTGATACCTCAATGCGTGTTTCGCCTTGGGGCTGTCTTCACGAATAAAACGCCGTGAAGAGCAGATACTAACAGGGTTGTCCCAACACAGTCGATTTACTTTAACGACTATTATAACACACGTCTGTCGAAATTGCAAGCACTTTTTGAAAAAAAGTTAGAAAAGTTTTTGTGAAGTTTTTGTAAGGGTAGCAGAGCGAGGCAAAATTAGCTCTTGACAACGCTCCGAAAGTCTGGTATAATAAGGCTTGATAGAATTTCAGAAAAATCAAAACACGGGGGTTGATGAAGAATGGAAGACATTATTGAGGCGATTCATGCGTTCAGAGAGACTATGGAAAGTCCTGAATTTAAAGAAGCCATGAAACTTCGTGAACGTGCGATGGCAGAAGAGGAATCTGCACGTGCTAATGCAAGACATAAGGAAAGGATTGCGATTGCCGAAAAACGCATTAAACGTGGCAGACCTATTGAGGAAATCGCTGAAGATACTGGATTGACTCTTAAAGAGGTCGAGGAATTGCGGGGGTAATCGCCGTAGAATTGGGGGTTGAAGAAATGCAGGAAAAATACAAAACGGTTGCCGCCATTTCCAAGTCTGAGGAAGTCGCACGGCTTAGGGAGCGTGCTAAGTTTAACGAGGCATCGGCACTGGCTAACGCAAGATGTAAGGAAAGGCTTGCGATTGCCGAGAGACTCATTAAACGTGGTGTACCTATTGAGGAAATCGTGGAAGACACTGGACTGACACATAAAGAGGTCGGGGGTTTGCGGGGGTAATCGCCGTAACAACCACCATAACGTCTGAGGGAAATCTCGGACGTTATTTTTTGTTGCATAAAGCAGAAATATGTCCAAGCCCTCGTGCATATGCTTTCTTAAAAGGAGAGTTATGCCCATGTACAAGCCAATCAACAGCCTTGCGGAACTGCAAGACTACCTCGCCGATACCACGCTCGTAGCCTTCGATTTCGAGACTTCCCCCACAGACGAATACCGCTCCGAAAGCAAAGCCGCACTCGACCCGCACAAATCCCAAATCGTGGGAATGTCGTTCAGCGTTGCGGAAGGCGATGCGGTCTACCTCCCGCTCGCCCACCGAAACGGCGGGAATGCCGCCGACCCCGAATCGCTCTGGGACTACCTCGCCGACTTCTTCACCAATCCCAACATTACCAAAATAGCCCACAATCTCACTTTCGAGTCGGCGTTCTTATACAAGCACGGAATCGTAATCCAAGAGCCGTGCTACGACACAATCGCCGCCGCTCAACTCATCTACAAGAACGAGAAGGAATTCCGCTCGCTCGGCGATTGCGGACTGAAAACCCTCGTCAGCGAATATTACGACACGGAACTGCCGTCCTACGCAATCACAGTCGGGGAGCGGCACTTTGATGAACTCGACCCGACTGCCGAGGCAACAGTCAACTATGCCTGTGCCGATGCGAATTACACGCTCCGACTGTACCACACGCTGAACGGTTGGTTCGACCGATTCCTGCCAAACCACCGATTCATCGTAGAGAAAGTCGAGTCGCCGACTGCTGTTTACGTAGGAATCATGCGGTTTAACGGTCTGCCAGTCGACCGCCAACTCATGGTCGAAAAACGCTCCGAGGCGGAGCGACAAATCGTGCAACTCAAGGGCAAGATTGAGTACATCATCGGCAGTAATGTCGCAATCGGAGCGAATGCCTCAACCGCCGCATTCAAGAAGTATTTGTTTGATGAACAGCAACTCCCGAAGATGAAGTCGACCGATAAAGACAAGGATGCCCTCGATGACGAAACGCTCATTCTATTAAAGGAATGGTGTGCCGCCAACAAGCCCGACCTTGTGGAACTCTTCGAGTTGGTGCAGGAGTATCGGCATTGGGGGAAACTGAAATCCACTTACATTGGCGGGTACATCAAGTACATCAGCAATGCGACTCGGCGGTTGCACCCCGACCTCCTCCCGCTGACCACCGAGACGGGACGTTTCGCCTCTAAGAACCCGAATTGTCAGAATATGCCTCGTATGGGGAATGACGATGTCGGTGTCCGCAACTTCATCACTGCCCCCGAGGGGAAACTTTTGCTGTCGCTCGACTTCTCGCAGATTGAACTGCGAGTCGGAGCGTTCTATTGTCGTGACGAGCAGATGATTGAAACTTACAAAACTGGCGGTGACATCCACGCTCTGACGACTGCCGTGATTTACAAAATCCCGCTCGCCGAGGCGATGGACGAGAGCCATCCTTTATATAAGGAACGGCGGACGATTGCCAAGAACTGCAACTTCGGCACGTTTTTCGGTTTATTCCCTCGTGGGCTTCAACGGACTTTACGCTTCAAAGCGGGGCTTGATGTCAGCCTTGATGAGTGTGAAAAAATCATCAACAATCTTAAATTCGGTTATCCCCGACTTCAGCGTTGGCAAGACGAAGTCAAGAAACGTGCGGGATTCCGTGCGTACACCGAGACGTGGCTTGGACGGCGGAGGGCGATTCCCGAAATCCGCTCTGCGACTTGGAGCGTGAAGGCTTTCGCCGAGCGGGTTGCAATGAACACTCCGATTCAAGGGACTGCGGCTGACATTCTAAAACTCTCACTCGGTAGAATCCTCCGTGGCTTGCCCGACCGTCCGTGGTTGAAGCCTTTGTTGCAGATTCACGATGAATTGGTGTTTGAAATCCCCGAAAATGAGGTGAAAAATGCAGTGATTTTCATTAAAAACTGCATGGAACAACAGCCTTTTGAGGCGTTTAACATTCCGATTATCGCCGAGGCAGAAGTCGGGCGGCGATTCGGTGAACTGAAAGCATACAAGAGCTTTAGCTTGACGAAGGAAGGAGTGAAGTTGGAAAATGTCGAATGATTACAGTTTGAAGGGGCTTGACATCACGTCAAGGGAATTCATAAATGCGTTTTACACGCCCGAAGATAAAAAGCTCTGTCTGCGGGTTTTGAAAGAGCGGAAGGACTCGGCTTTTTCAGGCACGAACATTGACGTACTGCCCGCCGAGCGGTTTGGCGAGTACATCGCAACGCTCGAAAAGCACAACTCCGACAATCGAGGGATTTTCCTTGTCATCAACAAGGGCGGTCACATCGACAGGGACATAACCCGCATAAATGCTCAGTTTGTCGAGATGGACAATCTGCCGTTAGAAGAGCAACTTGCGAAAATACAGGCGTTCCCGCTCGAACCCTCGCTCATCGTGAAGACGAGAAAATCTCTTCACGCATATTGGCTTATGCGAAAAGCCAAGGTCGAGGATTTTCGACACATTCAACGTCAGTTGGTGAGCCACTTTGACGGCGATTCTGCGTGTGTGAACGAGAGCCGTGTTATGCGGATTCCCGGATTTTACCACTGCAAGCAAGAGCCTGTCATGGTCGAGTGCATCAAGTTTAATCCCGAATTGCGTTATACGCAAAATCAGCTTGCGGAACACCTCCCCGAAATCGTCCGTGACGACTCCCACAAGACGAAAATCGTCAAGGAATCATCGCAAATAATCGGCTTTGGTATGCAAAAAGGGATTATTCGCATGGGCAGAGAATGCAGATTTTTCAAGCATTGCAAGACCAACGCAAAGACTCTCCCAGAGCCGATTTGGTACGCTATGATTACGAATGCGGCAGTATTCGAGGGCGGGAGCGAGGCGATTCACAGTCTGTCAAAGCCGCACGACAAGTACACTTTCGAGGAGACCGAGGCGAAAATCGTCAAGTTTCATAAGACGGGAACTAAGCCGATGACCTGCCGCAAAATCGCCGAGCTTGGCTTCAAATGCCCGAATCTTGAGAGCGGGAAGTGCAAGGCGAAATCGCCTGCGGGGTTGGCGTTTTTCCCGATGCCTATGGGCGAAATTCGCCGACTGCTCACCAATACAAAGACGACTGCGGTGACCTTGGACAACGTGTCGGTCTCACGAAACTTCATCAACAATTACCTTTACAACATCGATGCGGGACTTGCCGAAACGCTGATTAACAACGAGTTTAAGTCGCATTTCAACTTCAAGGCGGCGGAGTTAAAACTGCTCGTTTCGTACCACAAAGATGTCCACAACGCTTTCGCAAATACTCAGCGAAATAAGCGTGATACGCGGGGAAACGAACTGCCGTCATGGTATCGTTTCAAGAAGAACGGTTCACTCCATTTTATGCAGGGTGTGTTGGCGGATTATCTCGCCGTGAACCATCACGTAATTTACTGCGGCGACAGTTATTACTTTTATGAGAATGGTGTTTACGTCCCGAAAGAGGACATTTTCGCCGAGAATTACGTCCGTACTTTTATGGAAATCGACACCGACAAAACCTCATCGCAAATCTCCGATGCAGAGAATCAGTGGCGAATGCAAATCCTCACTCCTGTGTGGGAACTCAACGCAAACCCGTACATAATCAACTGCAAAAACGGGGTTTACAACGTCTTCACAAAACAGCTGTCAGAGCATAATCCCGCCATTCTTTCGTCAATCAGAATCAACGCAAATTATGACGAAAATGCCGAGTGTCCCGCTTTCTTGAAATTCATTGACGATGCCCTGCCAAAGTCAGAACACAAGCTGATTCAAGAGTTGTTGGGGTACGTCCTTGTGCCGATTAGCCAAAAGAAAAGCACTATAAAAACCTTGTCCATCTGAACCACTTCTATGATACCACAAAGGCGGCAAGAAGTCAAGTGGAATCCGCATAAAACGCCCTTCCAATTGACTCCAGTGCCGCCTCCATCAATCCGACAATAAACAACTATCTTCCCCCGCCAAGACGCTTTTCGGAAATCAATTCACTCCCCGACTTCACAATCCCAACCCCATACTTCTTCTGCAACTCAATCGCCACATCATCCAACTTGCCCGATTTATCCACAGCAGGGACATCATCGAAATCATCGAACAACGACAACTGCGTTTCGACAACAGCCGTGTCGGTGAATCCGCTTAAGCTAATCCCAATCAACCTAATCGGACGGCGTTCCACCTTGTTCAAAAGCGATGCGGCAATATCATAAATAGTGTTAGTTTTGTTAGTCGCAGAGCCGCTTTGTGAGCGTGTGATTTTAGTCATATTCGCAAACGTGACTTTCAAAGTGACTGTCTTGGCGAAGGTCTGGGCGAGCCGCATTTGAAACGAAAGTTCACGGGCAATTAACCGCAGAACGTCCTTCAAATACTCACGGTCGGTGATGTCCGTTTGGAAAGTGTGTTCTTTCCCCAATGATTGTGCCGCCGCTCGCTCCGATGGAGGGGCGATTTTTCGGTTGTCGATGCCGTCCGCAAGAGCGATAATCTGCCGCCCGTGGTTGCCGAGAGCCTGAATGACCCGCTCCCGACAGCCGTAAATATCACGCACTGTGAAGATTCCAATGCTGTTTAGTTGCGATTCCGTTTGCCGCCCGACACCGTAAATCATCCGCACACTGCGGTCGATAATCAACTCACGCAATGCCTCCGCAGTCGGAATCTGAAAAAATCCATCGGGCTTGTTTTCCTCACTCGCCAGTTTCGCCGACATGAAAGAATATCCAACTCCGACAGAGCAAGTTAAGCGAGTTTCGGCGAAAACACGCTGTTTTATTTCACGTCCGATTTTCTCTGCAGAAGCGAATAAACCAATCGAACCCGTCACGTCAAGAAATCCCTCGTCAAGTGAGATATACTCGACTAAATCGGTGTAGTCGTCCCAGATTTTGTGGATTTGCCTACTCGCCTCGACGTATTTGTGCATATTCCCACGCATGAAAACCGCTTGAGGACAGCGTTTGTAGGCTTCGCTAATTGGCATGGCAGAGCGGACTCCGTACTTTCGTGCGATGTAGTTGCAGGTGCTGACTACACCACGTTCGTGTGGTTTTGCACCGATGACAAGCGGCTTGTCGGCGAGTGCGGGATTGTCACGGATTTCCACTGCGGCGTAGAACATATCCATGTCGATGTGGATTAATTGCATAATTTCACAATACCTCGATTCGCTCTTCACAACTGCCCCAACCACTCGACAATCTGCATTGCTGTCGGCGGACAACCGCCCACAAATTGCCCAAAACCCTTCGTGCAATTACCGCAACCCAACACGCCCGACTTGCCCTTGAATCCCTGCCCGACCGACACTTTCTTGCCCCGATAATCTGCTCTGTACATAGCATTAACCAACGCAGAATAGCAAGCGGAACACGCCGAGTCCTCGTCAATAAAAGCCGACAGCCGTTTCGCCACTCCTGTTTCGAATTTGATTAGAATAGGCTTGTTATCGGCGTTTAACTCGGTGATTGTCGCATTTTCGCCGTTGAACAATTCGCCAACCCCGATTTCGGCGGCAATGCGAATGTGGTCAACTTGCGTAGGCGGCAGCCCAAGCAGACCCGCACAATACGAGTCCAATAGCACAGGATTTTCGCCGCAAATCAGCATATTTCGAGTAACTGGATTGCCGCCCTCCTCGAAAGTCAAATCGCCGCAAATGCCGTCTACGACACAAAAATCGGTCTTGATTGCTTTGTTAAGATACGCAATCGGCGAGTGCAGACCCATCGTGTGAAAATTCCGCTTTTCACGGTCAGAAACGCACCCCTTGAGGTTCTTCAAATTGCAAGTCATGCGGGTTTGGCAGTGAGCCTTCAGCACAGGAACATTGATGAGAAAATCGGTGTCGAGAGCCTTTTCGCAAATCTCAAAAATGTAGTTCCCGCACTTGACTTTGCGTATTTTATCGTCCTTCAAATCGTGCAGATTTATTCCGTATTTCTCGGCGAGTTTGTCGTAGCCGCAGACCTTGTAAACACGTTTCGTGTCATCGCCGACCCATGCCGATTCGATAATCGAAATGTCACGAACACCGCATTGTTGCAGGAAAATCACAATCCCCTCGACAACTTCCGCATGGGTAGTCGAACCCTCGCTCGGATGTCGGGAATTCACCATATTTGGTTTAAGTGCAACCGCCATAGTCGAATTCACGAGGCTTTTCAGATTGGATGCTGTGAGCATTTCAATCGTGCCTTCGGTGATTTTATCGGTGTAGTTTATTGTGATGTTTTTCATTGCAATTCTCCCACATCTGAAAATAATAATAATTCACTGCCTCGACCCACACTCGACAATCTCCATCGAAACACCACTATCGTCATCAATCATAATCACCCCATAAGTCGGGCAATTTCCCTCACGAGGGCTATCCACACTCCCCGAATTCATAACATGGATTCCGCTGACAATCGACGTTTCGTGAACATGAGTATGCCCATACAACGCAATCGTGCATTGGAGCGACTTCGCACGTTTCACAACCCCATCATGACTTCGGCGGACATGGTAGTTATGCCCGTGAGTGTAGAAAATTCTGTGACCAGACACCTCGACCATATTTTCCTCTGTGTAGTTTTGGTAGTCGCAGTTTCCCTTTACGAACACGAAGTTGAGGTGCGGATTTTCCTCTGCGAGTCGCCAAGCCTCCTTCAGTCCGTCACCGCAGTGAATGAATAAGTTAGAGTCGGTGTTCTGCTCTATGACTGACTTTAATCGGCGGTAGTTGCCGTGGGTGTCTGATATGACTGTCATTTTCATTATAATCTCCCAAACAACAACCGCTCAGCATTACGAAACAGAATCATTTCACGCTCATCATCGCTTATTTCCAAAGCGTCAATCAGTCGGCGTTCCAACAGCGGCGTACTCCACGGAATATCGCTCCCAAACAGGATTTTATCGCAACCGTGAGCCTTCACAATCCGATTAGCAATCAGCAACGGAATTCGGCTAAAACAAAACGACGTATCGAAATAAACGTCCTTCCCGACTAAGTATTTTTCTACCTGCAACCACTCCATGTAACCGCCCATGTGAGCCAAAACTACAGGCGACTTGAGGACTTTCAACGTCTCGACAAACCGTTCGGCGAATGCTCTGCCGCTGTCGGCGAACCCGTTATCCATTCCTGCGTGAAAGACGGTAATCATGCCGAGTTTCGTGAGCGTTCGTACAGCGGTGCGAATTTGTCATCATCGACAAAAAATTCCTGATATTCGGGGTGGAGTTTTATTCCTTTGATTCCGCTTTCATGAAGTCTGTGCAACTCTTCAATTGCCCTCTCGGAATGCGGGTACACCGAACCAAACGAAACGAGCTTACCTTTGTATCCGTTCACCGAAATTGCAAAATCGTTGACGTTCTTCATCTGCTTTTCGTTAGTCGCGATGTTCAGCACAACCGAAGTCGTGACCTCGCTCTCGTCCATTATGCGAATTAAGTCGTCCTTTGTTCCTGTCGAATATACGAGCATATTCCCGCTTGTTTTCGCAAGGTGGGAAGTCGCTCTTTCAGCGAGGTTTTCGGGGAATATATGTGTGTGGAAGTCGAGCATTTTTACACCCCCACCTTAAACTCACGCCAATCCCGCACAGGCTTATCAGGGAACACAACCTCAGTCCCCACCGCCTTGAAATGCTCACGTCCGCACCTAAACTTACCCCGCTCGTCACCACGCAACCCGTCCAACCGAGTAGTGCCTTTCGTCTCGATTACGAAGTACAACTTCTCAACACCATCTTTGTCCATATAAACCGCCCAATCGGGATTGTAAGTGCCGACCGGAGTTTCAATCTTGAACTTAGACGGAATCTTGAAAAACAGCCGCACATCGGGGTCGGAATCCAACGCCTTCGCAAACGGCAATTCCACGGTATCGCTGTCGTACAAAACGTGGTCGTAGACACTGTTTTCCACGGCAACAGCGGTCTTATCCAAGTATCCCATCAACTCCTCGTCCTCGAAAATGTCCATCAAATAATACTCCTGCCCCTCGAGGCGAATATAGCGAATCCCGTCAATTTCCATGCCGTTCACAACGCTCTTGATTGTCTCAATAAACATCTCGGTAAACTTCTGCGGATTGTTCAAAAAATCGAGTGCTTTCCCGCTTTTGAACAGGATTTCCGCAACCGTCTTCTGCGGCAGAAAACACTCGCTGTCAACCGCCCGCAAGAAGTGCGGAACACGATGTTCTTTCCCAGCATTATCCCCGATTTCGGCGGTGTTAAGCCCTGTTTCAGTGTGCGTAATTCCTGAATATTCCACGTTGAGTTGTGCAGTCCGAGTGACGATTTTCGCCTTCGGAACGCTCTCCATTTTAGCAACTTCGGCGATGCATCGCGACTTCAGCAGAGCCTCGTCAATCCTCACACGGTAGGCAGTGCGAGCCTTAATCTTGTCCCACAAAGCTAAAAACTCCGGTGAGATTAGCACCTGTTTTTTCAGTCTGACAGCGACTTTCTTGCTGTGATTGTGAATCGTAACTTTGGTGTTAGCCTTGCTAATTACCGCCTCGAATTTCTCACGAGCCGCCTCAAATCGTGCAGGAATGTCGAGCGTTCCTGCGGCGAGTTCACGCTTCATGGACTCCTTAATAACACCCGATTTTGAGATGTAGCCTTTTTCCTCAAAGTGCGTGATTAATTCTTGTGCTTCGTCATGAGTGACAACTTTTTCGACTTTTTTTGTTTCGGTATAGGTAATTTCAGCGACTTTTTCGGCAGTAACCTCAGCCCCCATTTTTGCGGCGGTGACGGCTTTTTCGACAACATCAGCCAACATCGGAGCGATAGATGGTTCGATTACAGACTCGGCAGTTTCGGTGGCGGAAGTCACGACTTTTTGCACATAATCAGCGATTATTTTCGCCTCTTCTTGAGTGACTGTTTTTTTCTCAACAACCGTTTCGTTATAAGCAATTCCGCTAAATAGCGACAGTTGCAATGTACCGAATTTTACCCCTGTTTCGCTTTCGATTTCACGTTGTAATTTATCGGCAAATTCAGCGAAACTCTCGTTCGCCATAACGTGTAAAATGTTGATGTTCCTGTCCTCGATTCGAACACCGTCTTGATTCACGCACAAACGCAGTCCACGACCGACTTTCTGACGTGCAGTAAATGTTGATTTTTGTTCGATTAAAGTGCAAACTTGGAACACATTCGGATTGTCCCAACCTTCTTTTAATGCCGAGTGTGACCATATAAATCGCAACGGGCTACCGAAAGAGAGCAACTGCTCCTTGTCTTTCATAATGAGCGAATAGGTGTCGTAATCATCGGCAGTATCGCCACGAGTATTCTTGAGATTTCCCTTTTTATCTTGCGAAAAATACCCATCGTGAACACCACTTGTGAGCGTTCCGAAACGCTCTTTTAATGCGGCAAATTTGGGGATTCCGAGGAGTTCAGAATAACACTCTTCAAACATAATTGCATAGATTCCTTTGTCGCCCTCAATCGTCCGATATTTCCCGACTTCATCAATGAAAAACAGGCTTAGCACCTTGATTCCCTTATCCAAAAGGCGGAGTTCTTTCTCGAAATGTGCCTCTATAGTGCGGCGGATTTGAGTACGCTTAATCAGCATTTCATCGACATTTCCGATTGATTTTCCTAAGCCGAGGACACTGCCGTCAGCGAATTCGATTTTCTCAATTTCGGGAGTGCAGTCGATTCCCGCAACTTGATAATTACGGTACAAATCCCGACCGCCCGACAGTGCAAATAAATCCGCTCCCGTCTTGATTGTAACGATTTTTCGCTCGACATTTTTGGACTTCCCAACCCTGTCAATTTCGACTTTCGCCGAAAATCCGCCCTCTTGCGAAACGCTCACAAGTCGAATATACGGGCGATTGAAGTCGCTGTCAATTTCGTTACTCGCCACACAAATCTGCTTGACCAACCCAAGCTGATGTGCATCGACAGGAGTCAAACGGTAGAGCAGATTCACGTCATTTCGGTGAGTCGCCGAGTACCGCAACACGCACAGCGGGTTCAGGCTTGCAATCGCCTCCTTCGCTTTCGGAGTGTTGTCCACGCTCTGCGGCTCGTCAATTATTACAATCGGATTTGTGTTTTGAATCAGCCCGATTGCTGATGCTCCCGACAATTTCTCGTGTTCTTGATTGAAAATATTCTCGCTTTTTTTGAACGCATCGATGTTGATTACCATAATCTCAATCTCGCTTGACGTGGCGAATAATCGTACATTTGAGAGGTCTTTTGAGTTGTAAATAAACGCTCTGACAGGCACTTCGTCATAGTCGGTCGCGAAATGCTCGGCGGTGATTTGGAACGACTTGAACACACCCTCACGAATCGCCACGCTCGGCACTACGACAATGAACTTCGTGAATCCGTGCAATTTATTTAGCTCGAAAATCGTCTTGGTGTAGACGTAAGTCTTGCCCGTCCCCGTCTCCATTTCGATGTTGAAGTGGCGGGAATCGTCCTCCGTCACAGGCAAACTGTGCCGCCTTTGGACTTCCTGCATATTCGCCACAATCCGCTCATCGGGGATGGTGAGCGAGTTTCGGAAACCCAAGCCGTCATCGAGGCTGAGTTGCGACTCGTTGGTTATGGTGAACGTGTCCTGCCGCCGTGGTTGCCCTTTGAAGAGGTCGGTGACTGCGGCAACCGCATCGGCTTGGAATTGTTGGTGTTTGAATTTAAGTTTCATTTTCTACACCTTTCTAATTTTTAAGTCTGATATAGAAAAATTGCAATCGCCATCTTCAATTTCAGAAAAACGGGCAAGCACACAAACTTCCTCTACAGATTTCATCTTTTTATAGGCACACTCGTTTAGAGCTATGCTAAATTTCGATTCGTTATGCGGTATTTTCTTCTTAACGATTATATTGTTGTCATCTTTTTGACTCTTGGAAGTTTTTAATTGGAATTCTAACGATTTTATGTTTTTTCTGTTTACGTTGAATTCAAGAAAAAACTGAACATCACCACAGAAAATAGACCAATCTTGCGATTCGGATAATAACCAAGCCAACATTATAAAATCATCATCATTCGTTTGTTCAACCCTTTTGAACACAAAAGATACACTTTGTTCGATTTCTGTATTGAGGTGTCTTATTTCTGAATGGCTTTGATTAACGAATGTTTCCGTTTCTTGGGTCAAGCTATCTTCGATTTGTTTAATGACCTCTTCGGCTTTACGTTGTATTTGCAAACCTCTTGCGGGAGATTCAGATTCACTCCAATAAAACTCAATCTCTTTTTTGAACGTATTATATAGTTCTGTTCCCTGCGTGGCAACAATCTTAATAACTGACTTCAATGCCAACTTATCTGGCAAGTAGAAAAAGGCAATAATACGTGAGTGTTTCTCGGGTGTGAAAGACTTTGCTTCAATTCCGCAATCAATAGCTATAAAAGCACATATCATCACTCCGCTAATTTCACGTTCGTGTACATTACCAGAAACAATAATCATTTCCCCCAAATGTTGAAGAAACATTTTTTTATAAGCAACAAGGTCGAAATCGTCTTTTTCATCGTCTTGGCATCTCGGATGATGAATCTGAACATATTCATCATAAACCGATGCATCTAAGGACAGCAACCGTAATGTATGATTTTTATTCTGTACCCACTTTTTAATAGATTTGCTGCCCTTAGTTGTGTTGTATAAGGCGGCACTGCTTACGAAAACGTCATGTTTTGCATCAGAGAGAAGTTCTTTCCAATCTATATCCGCAAACTCGTCAGTGATTGTGGCATTTTCATTGACTTTTTTATTGTGCATATTTGTTATTGTATAAATTGCAAAGCCCGCAACAATGAAAAATTGCGTAGCGATAATTTTGTGTTCAAGTGTCCAATCAGAAAACAACCATGAAAAAACACCTAAAAGTGCAACCACACCACTGATAATCTTAGCTATCATTCCGTTTCCTTTCTTACATTTTCCCATTTCGGCGGTAACCTCCATAGCCCTCCCTCGTGCCTATCAAGTGAATAACTCAAAAACACTTTTGACAATTTCCCCCGTTTCAGCTGCCCAGCGTATTTTTGCCTTTAGAACATTGGGTAACTGTATGTTTTTTGATAACATTGCATAAAAGTCCTGCCCGTCCAGTGTGATAAGGTTTGTTGCTCTGCCTTTACTGAATGCTTCCAAACCTTCTTTTGAAAAGCCGTTATAACTGACAACAATCCCTCTTGTCCACGATGACTTTCCTGCGATTTTTCCGTGAAATGTTAACAAATCAGAAATACCCAGTGGAGTTTTCTGCCATTTCGCCTCAATTAAATAGTATTCACCATCCAGTTCAAAGCTACCGTCAATTTGCTCTCCCACAAGTCTAAATGATGACCTTGGTTTCAGTTCAAACTCGGCAAATAGTCTATTTAAAAACTTTTCAAACTCGAACCCCCTTTGTTTTGGTTCAAGATTCATTAAAGCCATAAAATCGGTAAGCAAGGCATTATAATTCACTTGCCTTTCCTCATTTTTAATTGGGGCAATCACCGCACCTTCAGCCAAACTATTCAAAAAATCATTGTCCCACAACTCAGGGATTTTGAATTCTAAAACCAATATTAAATTGTTGAGTTTGACCATTTCGTTTTTAGTCATAGGATTTCTTTTCTTTTTGTAGATAATCCCTTTATTGATAAGGGCTATTATCAAACCACAGAATTTCCCCTTTTGATGCTCATACGTGTTTGAGAGCAATGCATTTATTGCAGGGAGTTTACTGCCGCCCGTCCAAAACTGCGACAAACCGACTTCATTAGCAACTCCTTGAAACGATATAGCTTGATTTGCGTATGGATATGGCTTTCCGGGTAAAAAATCATACAGCAAATCCGCTATGTCACTTATAGCTTTTGCTTGCTTTGGTGTAACTGCCATAATATCACCCTCACAAAACCTTAATACTAATCCCCTTATCCTTCAGCGACAACCGCACATTTGACTTCTGCTCGGTATTGTCGAAACACCCATCAGCGAACACAATCCGCCCCGGTGCGTACTCCGCCATCTCGAGTGCGTCCTCCGCCGTGACCCCGTAAGCCAAGCACACGATGAACGTCACCTCCGCCCCGACTCCGTACACGACCCGTCCGCTCGTGAGCGACAGCGGCACAATCGGGAGTGTCAACTCCTGCCCCAACTTCAGCATGACTTCGTAGACGATGTCCTCGTCCGAGCGGTCGGACTTAATCGGCTCTAACACGCCACGCATCCGCTCTTCGAGGATTGCGACTGCGTCCTCGCCTGTAATCGGCGAATTGTCCCACAGCTTGAGGTTGGAGGAGTCAAGTTTGAAGACTTTGAAGCCCGTGTCTAAATCGGGAGCAGTCAGCGTGTTTTCAGCCTTGATTTTCGCCCCTGCACGTCTGATTCTTTCCTTGCCAATCTCGCAGATGTTCTTGTACCCCGCCTTGAACGCTTCCGATTTTTCGTCCGTGACTTCGGGGAGTTGAACGCAGATAAACTTGCGATTTCCGCCGTCTTCAGCGTTGAGTTGCATGACAGCGTGGGCAGTCGTGGCAGAGCCGCTGAAGAAGTCGAGGATTATTGGACTTTCGTCTTTTTCGATAATAGTAGCCGCTTTTATCAGATATTTCAAAAGTGCAATCGGCTTTGGAAACCCAAACACTTTGTTTCCGAATATATCGGTTATTTCTTTTGTGCCGTCTTGTGTCATGCCAATATCGTTCGGCAGATTTGTGCTTACAGGAATGTAACCGAATTTGTCACCCGCTTTCGCCATGTCGTCCTCTTTGAAGTAGCGGAACGCTGGCTTTGATATGTTGAGAAAATCATAATCACCGGGGAAAACAATGCGATTTTCAGCATAATATTTTTTGAAAGTTTCTTGTGTTATCGCCCATGTTCTGTTTGGATTTGCAGGATATTCTTTGCCTGTTTTGGGGTTGACCATAGTAAAAAAGCTATTTGGACGTTCGCTTGCACTGGTCTGTTTTGTCAAGTCATGAATTCGCCACGGTTTGCCTTTTAAGTCGTCCGTTTCGTAATATTTACGAGTTCCACCTTCTAAACAAGCGGCAAATGCACTGGATTTTGCAAAAACCAAAACCCATTCATAGTCTTGAGAAACACCAAACGGCACATCAGATTTTGCTGTTCTCTTTCGCCAAGGTATTTGTGCCACGAAGTTTTCCTCTCCAAACACTTCCTCACAAACTTTTCTTAAATTCTGCACTTCTCCATCGTCAATGCTGATAAAAATCACACCATCATCACGTAGCAGATTCGCCGCAAGTCGCAACCGTGGGTACATCATATTCAGCCAGTTTGTGTGGAATCGCCCCATGTACTCGGGGTTGGACTTAGTCGTCTGGGCGGTGACTTCCCGATACCGCTCCAATGGGTCGGCGAAGTCGTCAGCGTAGACAAAATCGTTGCCCGTGTTGTACGGCGGGTCGATGTAAATCATCTTAACCTTGCGGAAATACGCCGTTTGCAGGATTTTCAAAACCTCCAAATTATCGCCCTCAATGTAGACATTCTGCGTAGAATCCCACTCCACCGACTCGTCCACACACGGGCGGAGCGTGCCTGTAGAGCGTTTCCCTGCGAGTTTCATGCAGTCCTGCTTGCCGTGCCACCGAAACTCGTAGCGTTCACGGTCGTTCTCGTCTGGAGCGATAAATTCGCCGCACACTTCGAGCAGTTTGTCGATGTTAAGCGTTCCGTCAGTGAAGCACTGCGGGAACAGCGAGCGGAGTTTTTCCCGCTCTGTGAGTTCGATATCGAGTGACAAAGGCGGAACTCGGAAGTCGGAAGTCGGAAGATTTGTCGAGTGCGGAGTGCGGAAGTCGGAAGTCGGAAGATTATTGTTCATTAGGTTTGTTCTCCTTTTGCGTTTTTGTGATTGACACAAGAAGTGCAATTATTTCATCGCAATCAGCATAAATGCTATCGAATGATTTTTTATCAATATAATTACTTTCGTGTAAAAGTTCAAGCCAGTAAGCTGTTTCATCGGCTTCTTTCAAGGCAATATTTAACTTGGCATAAAAATCGGGTTTAGTCTGTCCACGCTTGGCTTCACGGGTGTTTGCACCAACACTTGTTCCTGAACGCAAAATTTGCTTAGATAAAATGTACTCTTTCTTTTCTTCGCAAAGATATTTGTAAAGCTTAATAATCCTCAAAGCGAAAGCCTTACTCTTATTCAAAACCACATCATTTTTCACTGGCTGTATCCTCCAAAATCTTCCGACTTCCGACTTCCGCACTCCGAACTTGTACAACAAATTCCCGCCGTATCTCAACCGCCATATCCGCCGACTCCGCAATCGCCTTAACAGCCTCTTCAGCCTCGACTTCAAGGCGAATCCCGTCCATGAACAGCGACTGTTCACGCTGTTTCAACTCCCGATTAGAAGTCGCACGTTTCTTCTCGGCGGCGATTTTCTCGGCAACATTCCCCGCTTGCAACAAAGCATTCTCGATTTGTGCAAGCTGAGTCTTCAACACAGCGATACTCCGATTCAATGCCTGTTTTCGATAACACGCATGGTCGTGAACACGGGCAATTTCCGCTCGCCGAGCCTCGTCTGTGTCGGCAACAGCACGTTGCAGAAACTCCGCAGTGTCAATCAGCGAATCCAACTCGTGCGGCGGTTTCGGCTTGGTAAGCCCATCCCGCTCGCCGTAGGAATCGCCGTGCGTAGAAAAATCCACGACAGGCAAGTCCATAATCCGCCGACATTCGGCATCTGTCAAGTTCGGAGTGCGGAAGTCGGAAGTCGGAAGAGTTCTCCCGACAAACACGTTGTAACACACTCCGCCGAAATAACTGTCTTTGGGCTTCACTTTAATGCGATAATACGCAATTTCACAAGGCAACAAATTCTTCCGACTTCCGCACTCCGCCTTCCGACTTCCGCACTACGCCTTCCGACTTCCGCACTCCGCCTTCCGACTTCCGCACTCCGCCTTCCGACTTCCGCACTCCGCCTTCCGACTTCCGCACTCCGCCTTCCGCACTAAGACCGCCCCCGAATCGGGAATCCCACACCAAAACGTCTCGTTGATGATGTTCTTGGTAATCGCACTGGTGAGCGTTAGAGTGCGGTCGGAAATCGAGTATTCACGGCGGCGAAGAGCCGCTCCAGTAAAGACTTTCTGCGGTTGAATCCCGACTTTGACAGTCCGTGTCGCCTCGTCTAACGAGTACCCGCTTTTGTCGGCGAAAAACCACTTCGTCAATTCCCACAACTTGGAATTAATCTCGGCAGTACGCTCTTTGATGTACTGCGGAGTAATCGTGATTTTGTCGGCAATACTGCGGGTAAACGTGGTGAACAGTGCGTTCTCGGCTTCGGCAACTTCGGAAACATTCTGCTCCTCGTGGAACTTCAAAGTCGCTTGGAAATCGGCTTCAATGTCGCGTTTATGCCGAGATTTCCCAAAAGCGGCGTTGATTCCGTCAACTGCGTTGTTAGTGAAATTCCCGACAACATCATCACTCATGCCGATAATGCCGTCAAACTGCGACACACGCTTGTTAATAAGTTCAAGCATTCGAGTGTCGGCGAGATTGCTCTTGCATAGGAAATTCAGCACAACAACGTCATTCTGCTGTCCCTGCCGATGACACCGCATAATCCGCTGTTCAAGCGTGAGTACGTTGTACGGCAGGTCGTAATTCACGACAAAACTGCAAAACGCAAGGTTGAATCCCTCGGCGGCAACATCGGTTGTGATGAGGATTTCCGCCTCCGCCTCGAACCGCTGTATCACCGAATAGTCACTGCTTTTACCGCCGTCAAAAGCGAGCGTTTTGTAGGATTCCGACAACAATTGAAACAGAAATCCGACTGTCGAGAGCGACTCGGTAAATATAATCGCCTTCCGATTCGCACCACGCTTTTTCAACTCCGCAAAGGCAATTTTCAGGGCTTTGAGGAGTGCCTGTCCCTTGCCCGTGGTCGGAGGTTGAATCAAAGCGGCGGTCTCGGCAATTTCCACGAGTTCCGCCTCTTTTACACGTCCGATTGCGGTGTCGGCGAGTCCGCACAAAGCCCACGGCGAAGACGAAATCGCCCGATTGAACATCAGCGACAAGTCGTAGCTTTCCATCTTCGGAAACGCCGTCTTGTCCGCCTTTTTTAAGTAGGAATCCACCATTCCCGACAATTTGACTTCATCGGCTGACCGCTCATAATCCGCAGTAACAGGCAGTCTTTGCGGGATTTTGACATAGCTTTCGACTTGCGAACGCAGTGTGCGGAAAGCGTAACGACTCGTGAGTGCCGAGAGTTCAGCGTAGTTCTGCGGCTTGCGGAAATACCGCTTGTAGAACGCATCCGCATCTCCGAGAACGCTGTCGTCAATGAAGTGAATCAGTCCGTACAAATCCATGATTGAATTCTGCATCGGTGTTGCCGTCAACAAGATTTTGAACGCATTAGTGGTAGCGTTCTTGAGAGTTGCCGCCCGCAGAGTCTCGTGATTCCGCAAACAATGTGCTTCATCGAAAATAGCGACATCAACTCCCACAAGTCGCTCTGTGTCGGCGATTGCCTCGTCATAAGTAATCAAGTTCAACTCCTCAAGCGGAATCGTAAACTTGTCCTCAATCAGCCGCTCCCACTGCCCCAACAGCGGTGTCGGAATTACAACTGCAATTTTCGCTCCCTCGTACCACTTCTGGACGGCGATTAGCAGAGCCTCGTAGGTCTTACCCAAACTGCCCTCGTCAGCGAGAATTACTCCGCCCAAACGTGAGCTACGCAAGGCAAACTGTGCCGCCGCCACCTGATACGGGAACACCTCGATGTCGGATGAGGCATAAGCCGCTGTAATTCCCGAAATTGCCGCCAATTCACGGGTGGTGACAAGTGCATGAAATGGGGACATG
>WRLX01000016.1 GCA_009777415.1 Oscillospiraceae bacterium | reverse complement strand
CGTCAACTCTGCGTTGAATTTTGCTTAAATATCAGCGGATATTCGCACAAAATTCGCCTTGTCTGACGAAAAATCTTCACGCAAATCTTCAAGCACTTTTTAAGTTAAACGACTATACCTTATTAAGTCATGTCGCGGTTACGATAACCCGCAACACCTGCGCCGATTAATAAAACGGCCACACCGCACATTGCCGTAAGAGTTACAAGGTTGACTTCATCGGACACAAAAAGCTCCGAACAGGTAACACGTATTTCGGGTATAAACGCCATTGGCGACAACTTCGTCAGCCAATCGGGGAGAACTGCCATTCCGCCAATCAACGATGAAAAACAGACGAAACCGTAATACCCCCACGCTATGCCGCTCAATTTCGGGAACAGCCCGGTCAGCAAAACGGCAATACCTATCATAACCCAAAATGCGGGGAGACAGACAAGGCTCGCCTTAAACAAACTTTGCAACACAAAGGGGTTGGACTCGCCGCCTAATACCGCTTCTGTCGAGTAGTACAGCCCCAAAACAGTCGCAACCTGCATTATCACGCTCATCACAATTGAAATTGCAGTAAAGCATAACAGGTAGCCGCTCCGCGAAACCGCGCGGGATAACAAGTGTTCAACCCGCCCCTCTTTTTCCTCGCTTCTAAGCTTTAATGCCGCTATAAGCACGGGTATAAGCGCAATCAACGACATCATTGAAGTCACATACGCGCCAAAGCCGTCTACTATTATTTCGGCTTTCGTTTCATCGGGAATATGTTCAAGCATTTCGTGAGGAATTCCCATTAATTGAAGATATTCCGGGCTTTCGCTTACAAAATTCGGAATGTCGGAGATTACCGAGCCGTAAGAACCCGCGCCGATAAACATTACAGCGGACCATATTATAATTGTGTTACGCAACAGCCTGAGCGACAGCCCGAACGGTGATAAAAGGGATTTTGATGCCGTCTTTCGCCCCGGTCGCGCCGGAATAAACCCTTGCCCCAAGTCGCGTACCGAGTTGAGTTTGTATGCCAGTGCAGTAAAGGCTAACACAATGACAAGCAATCCCGCTAAAGGTGCGGCATCGTTTTCTACGAACGCCTTTGAGCGTTGGACAAGACCCAACGGGCTTATTAATGACAATGTTTCGTTACCGACATCGCCCGCCGCCCTAAGTGCATATGCCGCACCCAACGACATAAACGACAAACCCATTGCGCCGCTTGTATTCGATGACAACTGGCAAAACACTGCTGTTATTGCGGCGAATACCAGTCCTGCCATACCCGTTGCCGCGCCATAGAACATACACGAGGCAAAATCCATTCCCTCAACGCTTGTCACAAAAAGCCCAAACCCGGTTGCAACTGCGAGAATCCCGTTGATAATCGCCGCTGAAATCATTACGGCATTTATGTTGGCGAGCCGCCCCACAGGAAGGGAACGGATTACCTCCTCCCTGCCTTGTTCCTCATTTGCGCGGGTATGGCGTACTACAATAAACACGTTCATGACAGCGACTGCAATCGCGTACCACAGCAACATCATTCCGCCGTACATCGCCCCCGCCGTGTAATTGTCTGCTCCGTAAATCGGGCCGAGCATGGCTACCATTACGGGATTATCGTATACTGCCGCAAACTGCGCCCTTGCCTCATCGTCAAAAAGACTCGCCATTCCGGGCGCAATCGCAGATGAGATTAACACCAACGACAACACCCATATCAAGGAAATAACCCGTTCCCTCTTTAGAATAAACTTAATAAGCATAAGCGTATTATTATATAATCCCTTCATACTTTTACCCATATCCTTTCTGCACAAACGTGCCGCCTAAAGTTTCGTTTTCCCATTTATGCGGATTTACTTTCAAACTTTTACCCTTGCCCTTTCTGCACAAACGTGCCGCCTAAAGTTTCGTTTTCCCATTTATGCGGATTTACTTTCAAACTTGCTCACCTCCGTAATGCTTCATAAAGATTTTCTCTAACGTATCGGCGTTATTTTCCCTGAGTGACTCTAAAGTGCCTGTTTCGATAATTTTTCCGCCGCGTATTATCCCAACCTTGTCACAAAGCCGCTCAACCTCTTGCAATATATGGCTTGAAAGCAAAACACTTTTCCCTTGTCCCTTTACCTCCGCCACATAATTCTGAAAGACTTGCTCCATAAGCGGGTCTAATCCCGAAGTCGGCTCATCGAGAATGTACAAGTCTGCATCTGATGCGAACGCCGCCACCAATGCAACTTTCTGGCGATTCCCTTTAGAGTAAGTGCGGCACTTTTTGGATGGTTCAAGCTCAAAATCGTTCATCAACCTCTCCCTCAATTGAGGGTTGCTCTTGCCTTTTCCGCGCAGGCTTACAAATAAATCAACGACCTCCCCGCCCGTGAGATTCTGCCACAAATTAACATCGCCCGGAACATAGGCAATGCGCTTATGAATCTCTACAGCATCTTTCCACGCCTCCATTCCAAAAACCTCCGCCTTGCCCGACGTCGCCTTTAAAATCCCGAGGAGTACCCGTATTGTGGTGGTTTTTCCCGCCCCGTTAGGCCCGATAAATCCGAACACTTCGCCCGGCTTGACTTGTAGGCTTACCCCGTCAAGCGCAGTGAATTTCCCGAATTTTTTTGTAAGCTCCTCAATTTGAATAGTTCTTGTCATTAGATTTTACCCCTGCCCTTTCTGCACAAGCGTGCAATATAAATTCGTTTTCCCATTTACCGCAAGATTTACTTTCAAAGTTTTACCCCTGCCCTTTCTGCACAAGTGTGCAACATAAATTCGTTTTCCCATTTACCGCAAGATTTACTTTCAAAGTTTTACCCTTACCCTTTCTATTTATAGAATATTTTCCTGAATAAATCGAAGTAGCTTTGTATTTCGCTCAGGTATCGCTCGTATTCCTTTTGGAAATCAATTATATCCGTTGAGTCAATTTGCTCTAATTGTGAGTGTGAGTAGCCTACCTGTGTCCAGTAGATTACATTCATTGCCATCTTCGGCTCAATTCCGTCTTTGAATAAGCTCTCGTCAATGCCGGAAAAGAACCGAGGCGTAAATTCGCTCATTACCCGCCCGTACATCTCCAAAACAACACCGTTCATGTTTTCCTTGTAGGCAGTTGTCAAAAAATCGAACATCATAGGGTATTTATACGACAAATCGAATTTCAAAAGAACAGTCTGCCATATCCTTTCAAGAATGTCCCGCTGCTCAAAATTGATTAGCTCAAAATACTCCTTTACAACAACTTCGATTGCGTACTCAATAATAAAATCGAGAAGCTTATCTTTGCTGCCGAAATAATGAAACAACAACCCTTTTGAAATCCCCGCTTCTTTTACAATAGCATCTGTAGATGCGTTTTTGTAGCCTTTATTAAACTCCTTCATCGCCGCATTAATAATCCTGTCCCGCTTTTCTCTGTCTATCGCCATGATTTTATGCCGCTCACAATCGCTCATGCGTTCACCCCCCCTTTTTTTTACAGTCATTGACTTAATCGGTCAATATTAGTATAACATCATTGACCCAACAAGTCAATAGTTTTTCTACAAAAATGTTGTTGTGATTTTCCACAAATTTTAATTGGTTTTGTTTGGTGAAATTATATAGTTTTTCATAAACTGTGAAAATTCGCTTGACATTTGTGTACCGCCTCTGTTATAATTTTAAGTACTGTATAAATATTCTGTAGGCGGTTATTTTTGTGGAGGTCTAATGAGGATACTTAATGTTGTAAAAAAGAATATGCATTCGCTGATTTTTGTCGTTGCCGCTTTCGGGATGATGGTTGCAGTCAGCTTTTTTTCGCTTTACGGAATGTTGCAGAGCAATATTTACGAAAAAGCGGAATTGGTTGTCAACTTTACCGAAAGTCAAATACAAACCGACCTGCTTGAGCTTGAAGTCGCCGTAAGAAACGCAAGTGCGACAGCATCGAACACTCTCAATAACGGGGGGACTGTTGAAGACGTTTTGGAAAACTTTGTGGCTATACACAGGTGGGCGGAAGAAAACCAAAATATCGGCAGCGACATCAGCTTGGTTTACGGTTATATTCACGGAGAGTTTATAAACGGAGCTTTGTGGGACCCCGAAGACCCCGTTACCGGATTTAAGGACAGTGAAGGCAATTTGATACCTTATATTCCTCAGGAACGCCTATGGTACACAATTGCGGAAAATGCCGAGGCGGGCGAGGTAGTCTTTTCTCCCCCCTATGCCGATTCGCATACCGGTCAGCTCATAATTTCCGCCTCCGTAAAGCTGAAAGTAAACGATGTGGAAGTCGGAATAGTTGCGGTTGACCTTTACATGAAAAGATTTAACAGTACGATTCACGGGGGTAACCTCTTTGAACGCAGTTATGTGATGCTGATTGACCGCGAATCTAATATAATTGCGCACACTGTTGATGATTATGTCGGAATTAATTTGGCGGCATACCGCCGTGAATACGCGGACGCACTCGAAGTTTTATTCAGCGAAAACGAGACTTCCGATATAAGAGTACCCAATAACGATGGTTCGCCCGCATCTGCTTACGGAAGACAAATTATGGAGGACTTTTACTTGGTTGTGCTTACTCCGCTTACCGATTATAATAATGATTTGTATTTTACCGCATCTATTTTGGGTGCATTCGGGACTTTGTTCGCACTTTTGCTAATTGCTCTTTTACTTAAAATAGCATATGATAAAGCAATGTCGGACAGTGAAAGCAACAGTAAATCAGTATTTTTGGCGCGTATGTCGCACGAAATACGCACCCCGATGAACGCTATTATAGGGATGAGCGAGCTTATTGTAAGAGAAAAGCCGCCGCCGGGGATTTACGACAATGCAGTCACCATACGGAATGCGGGCAACAACCTTTTGTTTATAATCAACGATGTTTTCAACCTGTCTAAAATTGAAACGGGGAAAATTGAGGTTGAGTCGGAGGAGTATGTACTGGCATCGGTGGTAAATGATGTAGTCGGGATTATACGTATGCGTATGACCGGAAACAGAGTCCGCATGATGGTCGATATTGAACCCTCTCTTCCCGCTGTGCTTATCGGGGACAGAACCAAGGTAAGGCAGATAATGCTCAACCTTTTGGCAAACGCAGTAAAATACACTAAAGAAGGGGCGATTCGCCTTGAACTTTCGCGGGATAAATTCACCGATAATTCTTTCGTGCTTGTAATAAGCATCAAAGACACCGGGGCAGGGATAAGCGAACACGATTTAAAAAGGCTGACAGCCGTTAATAAACCTCTCGGAACTTTTAAGCGTTGGGCGGCGGAAAGTACCGGGCTCGGTTTGGCAATATCAAAATCCTTTTGCAAAGCAATGAACGGTCAATTCACAATTGAAAGCGAAGTGGGTAAAGGCAGCGTTTTCACGGTATCGTTGCCGCAAAGATACCGTGAATTTGTTCCGTTTGCAAAGGTTGAAAATCTTGAGGAAAAGTATGTGCTGTTTTATGGGGAGCGCAGATTGACCGCCGAATCGGTTGAGCGTTCATTGAACAACCTCGGAGTAAAATATGTACGGGTTGATAATCTAAGCGATGTACGCGATAAACTCAGTGAGTTTACTCATATTTTCCTTCCCGCATTCCGTTACGGAAACATCACGGCGGAACTCAAGGAGCATTGCAGGCGCAGCACTAAGCCTAAGCCGGAAATAGTGCTGTTTGCCGATGTTTCGGAGAATGTTGCGTTTAGGGGCGTGCAGACTCTTACAATGCCGTCGCACATTCTTTCTGTTGCGAATATTCTCAACGGGGTAAGAGAAACACATGAGGAAATCGGTAAAGATAATGAGTTTATGCCGCTTTACGCGCCTGACGCTAAAGTACTTGTGGTTGACGATATTACCGCTAATTTGTTAGTTGTTGAGGGATTGCTCTCTTTATACTCCATAAAAGCGGACACCGTAAAACGCGGCGCGGGAGCAATCGAAATGGTTCAGCAAAACGAATACGACGTTGTTTTCATGGACCACATGATGCCTGAAATGGACGGCATTGAAGCAACAAAACTTATCCGCGGTTTGAAAGACGAATCCTTTAAAACATTGCCGATTGTTGCGTTGACGGCAAATGCTGTTTCGGGAATGAGGGAGCTGTTTTTGGAAAGCGGTATGAACGATTTTCTCGCCAAGCCCGTTGAACCCGAAAAGCTTGAGGATATGCTTTTTAAATGGCTTCCCGAAGAGAAAATAAAAAAGAGGGAAAATGTTAATGCGGATTCCGACTCAAAAACTGCCGATGATTCCGAAGTAGTCTGCGAATTTGCAGCCTTGTTAGCTCAAATTGACGGCGTTTCGGTGGAACGCGCACTCACCTATGCGGGCGGCTCGTACCCGCTTTTAGAGAGCAATGTCCGCATGATAACCGGGCTTTTACCCGATAGTATGCAAAAACTCAATGATTTAATCGGCAAAGATATTTCGCTTTTCGCAATACAGATTCACGGCGTAAAAAATATGCTCGCGAATATCGGCGCGTACCTGCTTGCCGAAAGCGCGAAAGAGATTGAGGAACTCGCAAAATCGGGCGAAAAAGAAGCCTGTGATGAGTTGTATTCCGAGTTTGCGAATAATATGTCATTGCTTATTAAAGAACTGCAAATACTCGTTTCGGAGCAGGCAGACGAAAAAGCCGCCGGGGATATTGCAAAGGTTTACGAGATACTGCCTAAGCTGTCCGCCGCAGTCGAACTGTTTGACAGCGCACTCGCGCTCGAACTCATCAATTCCGTAAGCGGTTTCACATACGGCGGCGAAATTGATGAGTCGTTAGGTGTGTTGGCGCGAGCTTTTGAGCAATTTGATTTTGATAAAGCCGTTGAGATTATCACCAAACTGAACAAGCCTTAAACCGCTTAATTCTACAAAAGCGTATAAAGATTATCAGGCGTGAGGGTTTTAATATACTCAAAAAATGTCATGCCCGCTTGCTCAAAGAATGTAGGCGGAACAATAAACACCCCCGTACCTTTTTCATTAGGCGAAAAATTGTACAAGTTTTCACTGATAAATTCGGGGGTGTCATCCGCTGTGATTTGCTCGATGGTTGTAGTATTAAAATTTTTTTGCCTTGCAACAAAAGTCCCGTTAACCCATGGTAAATCAGAGCGAGAATAATATTCATAGCGGTCTGCACCGGAAAAAGCTTCAACGTATGCAGTTGTGTTAAAGGAATTGCTGTTTGCCAATACTCTAAAATTGGCATGACCGCCACCCATTGTAACTACAGCCGGAACCCATATAGCGTGCGGGTGATTTACATATAAATTATGTTGCGCCACATGATGCCCTATATAAGTGAGAGAGGCGGCTTCAAAATAAATGTTGTTTTTGTAAATAAAAAAGGGTACAAATACAAAAGGTGTGTTATATGACGAAGGTCCGAGTTGGTAATCCTCAAAAACCGTCCCAAATTCATACCTATCAAACACATAATCCCCAATCTTAATCGCATTACCGGGCGGATTAATCACAGGTGGGTCAATTTTGCTCGGAAGCCCCGCAACATTCTTGATAATTTCAAGCGCGTCAAATATCGTGATTTCCCCGTCACCGTCAACATCGGCGACTGTAAGCGGAGTTGCCACGCCAACCGCACTCGACTGCCCGGTTATGTGCTTCAAAATCTCAAGCGCGTCAAGCATTGTCACTACGCCGTCAGCATTGACATCGCCGATGAGATAATCGGACACGCCGCCGTACACCTCGGGAATCCAGTCAACGTTTAAATAATTTAGTATACCTTTCGCCGCCGCTTTGCCGAATTCTTGCTGCTTTTCTATTGTGTCGAATCCGGAACGATCAGGCGGATTATCCATAAATCCGAATTCGCAATACGCAAAAGGAGCAGAAAGGTTGTTTATATGATATACATTACTCTCTACTCCGTACTCAAAAGGATTTCGCACGGCAGGAATACGCATCATATCGTCTCCTCTTATTTCTCTCATTTCATCAGCAATTTTTTTGCATAGTTGTTCCGAATCTTGACGCATATCATCGCCACCATTAATTTGTGTAGTTTGCGTATAGGCTTCAAACCCCGGTGAGTCGGTAATAGTTGCATTGAAATGCACAGCGATGCCTGCTACCAGTTCTTCGGAATTCATTCCGCTTAATTCACTATAGAACGTAGCGAGGCTTTTTCCGATTCCCGGTGTTTCTCCGTTTTCCAATGCTACACCATCTTGCTTTGTGCCATTTAATAATGTCTTAAACCCATGTCGCTCAATCTGACGCTTAATTTCAAGCCCCACGATGATGTTAGTTGCGAGTTCATGAACACCGTTAATGTGTCCTCTTTCAGTAGGGTCATACCAATGCCCTATTTCGATTGCTACTGTTTTTTTGTTTGCCATTTTTTATTACCTCATTAAAAATATTATTCAAGCGAACCTCAGTTCCCTTGTAATGATATTTTATCATGCGTTTTTACGCCACAGTGCCAACTTTTGTTGCAAATGCAACAAAAAAGACCTCTATTTCATAGAGAGGTCTTTTTTATATCGTATTCATTTTAATGACCTTGTGTTGAATCATGCAGATTATTTATTATCCATTCACCATTTTCTTTCACAAATTCTATGCACGTCCAAGTCGCTCTGTCCATATTAGAAAACCCGGTTTTAATACTGATATATAATAAATTTTCGAAATTACTGTCAAAGCGCAAAAAAGAGACATCAGATATTGAAATTAAATTGCTGTTATCGTTAAATCGCCTTAACACATAATCCATCCCCCATTCGCCGTTATTTTCTATATGTTCACTAAAACCAAACTTTATTTCCCCAATTGCGGCATCAAAATCATTATCCAAACCAACGAGCAAATCAACCGCTCTTTGTGCAAAGTGAAGATATTCTTCTACCTCTTCGCTGTCATAAGAGGGAAATCCGCCAACAGGGATTTTTATTTTTTCGCCGTTAAGATACGCTTCTACTGTAATTTTTTCGGGTTTATTGGGTTCGTCAAATGTAGTTGCCGATGTTTCCGCTACACTCGTTTGCGCCTCCACCGTCGCCGACAATACATCATTATCGCCCGCACCCGGATTTGAACAGGCAGTGACGGCGGCTACAATGGTTGTAATGCTGATTAAGGTTAGCAGTTTTTTCATTGGTATAGACTCCTTTTATATTGATGTTTGTATTATAGCATGATTTTTTTGTGAAGTCAATAGGGTTTGGGGATTTTTGTGAGATAAAAATAAAGCCGTTGATGTGGAAATCAACGGCTTTGTCCGTGGTCTGACGGCAGAAAAAATATCTATCGTGTTATGTTTCTGTTTAAGCTAAACCTTAAGCTTAAACCGTCCAATCAATTCTTCTAATACGTCTGATTGACCGCTCATTTCCTGTGATGCCGCCGCACTTTCTTCGGCAGTCGCGCTGTTTTGCTGAACAACCTGAGTTACTTGCTCAATACCTTGGTTAATTTGAGCAATTCCTACCGATTGCTCCTCGGATGAACGCGCTATATCGTTTACAATCTCGTTGCTCTCGTTAATACCGGAAACAATCTCGGCGAGACTTGCCGCCGTTTCGTCTGCAATACGCGAACCCAACTCGGCTTTTTCGATTGAGTTTGCAATGAGAACCCCTGTGTCCTTTGCCGCTTCCGCACTCTTACTTGCAAGGTTGCGGACTTCTTCTGCGACTACTGCAAAGCCTTTGCCGTGCTGCCCTGCGCGTGCCGCTTCTACAGCCGCATTAAGAGCTAAGATGTTGGTCTGGAACGCAATATCGTCTATGACCTTGATAACCTTGCTGATGCTTTGGCTCGCCTCATTAATATCCTTGACAGCCTCCATCATTTCGCTCATTTGCTCGCTGCCCTTTTCGGCATTGACCTTGATTACGTTTGCAAGCTCGGCGGCACGTCCCGCCATTGATGCGTTATCTTGGGTTTTTGTCGATATTTCGGTAATGGATGCGGATAGCTGTTCAATCGCCGCGGCTTGCTCAGTTGCTCCTTGTGCAAGTGACTGCGAACTGCCCGCAATTTGCCTTGAACCCATTGATACTTGTTCTGTGGAGGAGTTTACATCCCCGAACATATTGTTAAGATTATCTACCATCTTCTTTAAGGAAACACCAATTGTGTCAGCAGCCGAAAGAACATCAACATTTATTGTCAAGTCGCCGTTTGCAACACTTTCCAACTCATCGGATATGTGGATTATACGCGCAATGAAACTGTCGCAATCGGCAATCATTTGCCCAATTTCGTCTTTGTTTTCCTTAAAGCTGTTGAACATTGCATCGATTTCCGGTGTGCAGACAATCTCACCCGTGGTTGCCGCCGACTTAAAGAATTGTGCGGTTGCGGAAAGAGGCCTGCTGATAATCCTTGAAATAAAGAACGACAAGAACACCGCCGAAGATAGAGCAATAACCAACACTGCGATAATCAAAATCAACAGCGTATTCGATAAAGCCGCCGATTCAATCCTTCCCTGCTCTGCTTCAGACACTTTCAGATTTAAGCACCTGTGAAAATTATCAAGTATTTGGTCGCTAAGTACACGGCAGGCTTCCATACGCTCGAGAATTGTGTCATTGTCCTGCGACTTTGAGGCTTCATAAATCGCGACTACAACGGGTACAAGCCCATTTTCATACGTTGAACGTGCTTCATTGAAAAATTTCTCGGAATCACTCCCTTTAACCAACACCTTTTCAAAACTGTCCATATTTTGAGTCATTTCAGGCATCAGCTCGTTGGAAATCACTCTAAACGATGCTTCTACCCCGCTTTGGTTATCCGTCATGGACGCGATTACCATTTCACGCACGTGAACCCGCGCATTCTGTAATGTTTCCTGCACCTGCGCAAGATAGGGCAATGGCTCCGCCACATTCTCATACATCCATATCCCGGAATTTTCAATCCGAATCATTCCGACAATTCCTGCTATGCCCACTGCCGCAGTAAGGAACGCAATAAGCAAAAAGCTTACCATCAATTTCGCCGCAACTTTCAAGTTTTTCATCGACAACATTCTCCTTTTAATTTACTGTTTATTTATGATAAACAGTAATTATTCTATCGTATAACACGACGTTTGTATAGTACCCGTGGTGGGTATTTTGTGTTTTTTATTTTATTATACCGCATAATGCTTGACAAGTCAAGTGTTTGTTTGTGAAATAGTTGTAAAAAATATCGGGAATTTATGAAAAACTTGAATCCGTATAACTATAGTCGGTCAGTTTGAAAATGCGTGAGAAATAACAAAAGTAAAACGCCGTAACTTTTTTACAAAATTACGACGTTTCTTTAACTTTACTGCCCGTTGCGACTTTAAATCATACTATCCATACCTACAAGATGTTTCAAAATCTCAAGCGTGTCAAAGATAGAAGGTTCACCGGAATTAATCGAATCAACAGTAATGAGAGAAGCGGAACGTGAGCTTTCGCAATTGCTGATTGAACCATCCATGTCAACAAGATTTTTAAGGACTTCAAGTGCATCAAAGATTGTCACGTCATCGCCGCCGATAACAAATCCCAGTTTAGGTTTAACACTGCAAATATTGCATTCACCTTCGCAGATTTCGTTGCTTACCGATACATTAAAAGGGATTCCAACTTCTTCGCCATCTCTCACGATGTAATAATTACCTGTCATGCTGATTCTTCCTGTGCCGACAACTTCGAGTGATAAAAATAAATTTCCTTCCGGAACGTGGTCTGAGACAGCTATTCCTCCCGCAATGGCATTTTCATTATATACCACTGCACCTGCAATACCGGGAGAGTGTGTGCTGCTGGTTTTACCATCCTGGATATGAATATCGCCAATGAATTTAACTTCGTTGCTGTTTTCGCCGTCGGATACCCATCCGAGTGCAGTTTGTGCGGGGATTCCGCCTTTTGCGGCACGAAATTCCAACCGAGTACCCGTGTCATTGAACCCTACTTCCAAGTAGCGCGGGAAAGTGTCGCTTTGGTTCGCGCTTGCTGTTGCTATAAGACAAAGTGTTAAAGCAACGGCAACCAATACCGAAATAAAATTTTTCGCTTTCATTTGAAATCACTCCTTAAACATTAAATAATTCATCGGAAATTAAATCCGAGCTTCGTATATTACGGTAACATATTTTCCTGCATAAGTCAAGTGTTTTTTCGAAAAATATCGATTTTAAGCGATTTTCATATATATATATATATATATATTGTGGAATAAATTTGTGCAAAATGACGGTAGTCTGCGTTTTGATTTCCGAGGATGTCTAATATTTCTCTTTTCATTCCACATATTCGTCAATTACGCACAGATGATTGGACGATATTGACTTGTTGTCCAAGAAAAGTTAAGCAAAAATAGCCTTAAATAAGCCCGCCCAATTCCGAATTAAAGTCATCTAAAACCAATCTTAACGCAGTAAACGCTATTGGGTAATAGACATCCTTGGGCATTTTCTCTAACCCAATCGGTATTTCAAGCGGCTGAATTTTCCGCCCTGAAAAAGCGGTTATCTCACGGTTGAGGGAGATTACGATACTGTCCGAGGTAATGCTTGAGTAACAAAGGGTATCTTTTTCCGAACTGCCGCAGGTAATTACGTTAAGGCATGACTTTTTTAATGCCATAAGCTGCCCGATATTTTTTGAGTTGGCGATAATTATGCTTTTTTCGGGCAGAGGAATAGTCGGGACTATATCAGCATCGCTTTTCAGTATAATAATACACTCCGGGATATAAAGCGACCTTAATTCGGTAGTGTCGGAGACAACAATGTCATACCCCCGCCCGGTTTGTACAAGGCTCTTGTTCTTGATGTAAGTAACCCTGTATGATTTGCTGAGACGCGAGAGGATTATTTCCTCTAAGCATTTATCCGAGGGTTTACCGATTACAGAAACAACAGTCATATTTTTACCCTTGCCCTTTCTACACAAACATGAGATTGAAAGTTTTGTTTTCCCAACTTACGCAGATTTATCCCCATTTTATTACCCTTGCCCTTTCTACACAAACATGAGATTGAAAGTTTTGTTTTCCCAACTTACGCAGATTTATCCCCATTTTATTACCCCTGCCCTTTCTACACAAACATGAGATTGAAAGTTTTGTTTTCTCAACTTACGCAGATTTATCCCCATTTTATTGCCCCTGCCCTTTCTACACAAACAAATCCAAAAAAAGACTTGCAATTTTATTTAAGATATGGTAAAATCATCTTTGTGCTTATTATGAATTATGAATTATGAATTATACATTAGGGGGTTTCATGTTTTTATTCCGTTGGCTGTGGAAAAATTTGCAAGGCTATCGCCGCAGATACATATTTGCGTTGGTGATGTTGCTTGTTGCGCAAATTATGCTTATTTTTAATCCTCTCGTAATGAGGGTAGTTGTTGATACGTTTATTTCATCCGAAAATGCCGCCGAAAATCTCAGAACTCGTCAGGACTTTCTGTTTATGCTTATAGGGCTGACTATCGTGCTTAATTTAGTGCGAACCGGGTTGAGATACGGGCTTGACATGGTTATTGAAGCCTGTTCCCAAGGTGCTGTATACAAAATCCGCTCCCATCTGTTTAACAGTATGCAGTCACAAGATGCCGATTTTTACGATTTATACAGAACGGGCGACATTATGACAAGGCTTTCGGGAGACATTGAAATGGTTCGCCACACTACGGCATGGTCGTTTAAGACGATGTTTGAGAGCATAGTCTGCTTTACAGCGGTAAGTGTATTTTACTTTACTATAAACCCGTACATGGCATTGTGCATGATAGGGATTACTCCGGTTATCTTGTTGTTCTCAACCATGTTCCACAAAAAAGTCGGCCCTTTGTACGGAAATCTGCGCGAGAGGTTGTCCGAATTAAATACCGCCGCAGAAGAAAACATTTCCGGCAACAGAATTGTAAAAGCGTTCGCCGCAGAGGATTTCGAGATTAGCCGATTTAGGGATTCTAACGAGAAATACGCCGCCCAAAGCAAGAAAACTGCAATAGCGTGGTGGAAGTTCTTTTTGCCGATGGAAACGGTTTCACAATCTATTTTCGCGGTGCATTTGATTGCGGGCGGGCTGTTCGCAATAAACGGCGCGATTACAATGGGCGATTACATGGCATTTTCAATGTTATCGTGGGCATTGTCAATGCCTATGAGTACATTGGGGTATGTAATAAGCGATTTAAAGAGGTTTTCCGCCTCTGCCAACAAGATTATCGAGGTTTATTACAGCCGCTCAAAAATTGTTGAACGCGCCGATGCGGTTGACATAAAAGCAATCCGCGGCGATGTAGAATTTAAAAATGTCAGCTTTGGTTACGGCGGCACTCAAGGAGAAAAAGCTCTTGAGGGCATAAGCTTTAAAGTAAAAGCGGGTGAGACTGTTGCAATTATGGGCGAAACGGGTTCGGGTAAAACTACCCTCGTGAACCTAATCCCGCGCATCTATGATGTGCAAGAGGGAGAAATTTTAATTGACAACCACAATATACGTATGCTGAAACTGAAAGAACTCCGCGAGTCAATAGGGATTGCAACACAAGAGGTTTTGCTTTACTCCGATACAATTGAGGGCAATATCGCATTCGGCGTAAATGTCGACAATGTGGGTTCGCAGGAACTTAGCAAAACCGTCCGCAACTGTGCAAAAATGGCGGCGGCGCATGAGTTTATTGAGAAAACCACCAACGGATACGATACTATAGTGGGTGAGAGGGGAGTGGGGCTTTCCGGTGGGCAAAAACAGCGGATTGCCCTTGCAAGAGCACTGGCGGTAAAGCCGTCAATCCTCATCCTCGACGATACAACGTCGGCAGTTGACTCCGAAACCGAAAAGCATATACAAGAAAGCTTGCGAGGGCTTTCTTGCACAAAAATAATCATTGCCGCCCGCATTTCCTCTGCCAAAGATGCAAACAAGATTATAGTGTTGCAAAAAGGCAAAATTGCCGAGATGGGAACGCATGACGAGTTGATTAAACAAAACGGGTATTATAAAGAGGTTTATGATTTACAGTCGTAGTATAATCATGATAAAACACGCTTTTATCATGATTTATGCCGCAATCGGTTTTGCGACCTGCACAGCCGCTCGGTGCGGTCTCCTGTAAAGGTCTGAAAAAACCTCCCGAGACGACAACTGTGCCACCCAATACAACACCTGCCGAAACGACCGCAAAACCGCCTCCCGCTAATCTTTGCGGGAATTGCATTTAAAATTATAAGTTATAAATCCTGTAAATCAGCCGCAGTATTGTCGTTTTCAAGATTGTCCCGTGCAAGGTCTGTATCATAATCCTTGTGAGCGTTTGAAATCGGCTTATCAACGCTGCCATTTATGACTTGCTCTTTAGTCCGGTTGGCTATTGTATAACTGTGAGTGTTGCTTTGCACAGGCACGGGTGTCATGACCGACTCCGTGCTGACACGTGCTTTTTGGAGCTTAGATGACTCTTTCATATTTTTACTCATGCCCTTTCTGCACAAACGCGCTATAAAAGTTTCGTTTTCCGAATATATGCCGATTTACTTTCAAACTTAGTACCTACCCTTCAATTATTATTATCCCTCTTATTATGTTGATTTAGCTGTTTGTTATTCACACGTGATTTCCCTATCTGACCTGTCTGGTGAAATTCCGTGCATAAACACAGTTGACGCTTGTTAAATTATGTGTTATACTGTAATAAACTCTTAAAATTGAAAGGAATACATAAAAATGAAAAAACGCATTATATCAATGTTCATCGCAATTGCAATGGTGGTCGGTTTGATTCCAACGACATCGGCTGCCTACGCAACTTACGAAGTGGGGGACACAGTAACGCTCTACAATGATGCCGGTAGGATAGAATATGCTAACTGGCTTTCTTCTGATTGGTCTGTCGCAACCATTATATCTTCGAGTGCTACGTCAGCTACTGTCAGATTTGTAGGGGCGGGGTCTGTAACTATATCTTGCCAATACGGAGTTTACACATGGGTGTATGATTATATTACGGATTCGTTTTGGAAACACGTCAATACGGGACTTAGTCGGAATTTTGGTTTTACTGTCACAGAACCGACAGTGAAAACGATTGTCGCAAGCCCTGCGGCGGGAGCAGTTGAACGCGGGCAATCAGTATCTCTTTCTACTGCAACCTCAGGGGCGGCAATTTATTACACTACCGATGGCAGCACACCTACAATAGAAAGTGAGCTTTATGTGCAACCAATCATTATTGATAATCCCCTGACTATTCGAGCAATCGGTGTAAGGGGTGATTTAAAAGACAGCCCGATTATGACGGCGAACTATACCATTGCCCCTGTTTCCGCACCGCAAGCAAATCCAACGGGAGGGCTTTTTCAATCGGGAGAATCCATTTCTTTATCGACTTCAACCGCAGGTGCAAGTATCTATTACACGTTAGACGGCAGCACTCCTAACAAAAACAGCACGCCTTATACAACTCCCATTGTTCTTAATAATCCCGGAATGTTAAAGGCTGTTGCTTTCAAAGAGGGTGAGCCTTACAGTGCGGTTATGGCTGAAATTTTCTCTGCTTTCGGCGAAAACTCGCCTTATGTTCTCGGTGGTTTTCCGGAGAACGGGCAATCCGAATTGACGGCAGTGCATTTAATCACCGTTGAATTTAACAGAAATATAACCGAAAGCACCGAGTTTGGTAAAATTAAACTAATGCACAATGATGCATCTGTTACAGGAAAAAAGCTTATTGACGGCAAAACTCTTTACTTTGTTCCCGATAAAGAGCTTGACTTAGATAAAACTTACACTTTTACAGTGCCGGCAAATTCGGTAACAGACGGGGATTTTTATTCAAATAGTGAAGAATATACAAAAAGTTTTACTACACTTATGAAAAAGCAGACAATTATCAATCCGATTTCTATCTCAGCCGGAAATAGCCACTCAATGGTTATTGATGACAACGGGAATCTTTGGGGTTGGGGAAATAATGAAAGAGGTCAACTTGGAGACAGAACAACAATAGGAAGGCATTTTCCTGTTCAGATTTCAGGTGAATGGTCTAAGGTTTCGGCAAACGGTACTCGCACTTTGGCAATAAAATCAGACGGAACGCTTTGGGTTTGGGGATATAACCATTACGGACTTGGTGCGGCGGGTTCAAGCAGTCTTTATCCTGTTCAAATTGGAGAAGAGCTATGGACTGACGTTTCTGCGGGGAGCGAACACACTTTGGCAATTGATTCGGAAAGCAGACTTTGGTCATGGGGGCGTGGCGATTACGGACAATTGGGAAACAGCACGTATTCTCACAACTCTGCTCCAACCCTCATTGGCACACGATTATGGAGTTCCGTGTCGGCGGGCGGCGAACACAGTATGGGAATTGATGCCGAAGGAATGATACTCGGTTGGGGTCGTAGCAGTAACTTTGGTCAAACAGGAACCTATTATGCATCGGATGAATCCAGACCGACAAATTCAAGTACGCATTGGTCTAACCCCGACAATCCGGGTGACTGGGTTTCTGTTTCGGCAGGTAGCAATCATAGTGCGGCAATTCTAAACAATGATAGGCTTAGAGTCGTCGGTTCTAACGCAGACAGACAACTTGGACTTAATGCAAGTTGGGCATCTACAAATGGGTTTACGGGTGTTTCCGGGAGTTGGAAAAGTGTTTCGGCAGGAGCGAACCACACCTTGGGAATCAAAACCGACGGAACTCTTTGGGCATGGGGAGGGAACAGTTCCGGTCAACTTGGCAATGGCGGAAGTAGTACGGTTTGGTCTCCTGCTCAAATTCAAACTTCAAATGAATGGGAGTCGGTTTCGGCAGGGAACGCTTACACTGTTGCAGCTAAATCCGATGGAACTCTTTGGGCATGGGGAAATAATAGTGTCGGGCAACTTGGTGACGGAACGGAAACGAACAAAAACACCCCTATTCAAATAGGGTTTCCGATACCTGCTACCGAGGTAACATTTGGAAAAGATGAAATTGCATTAGACATAGGTCAAAAAGGCGAGGTTATTGCTACCCCCGATGGTGTATACGATGGCGAAATTATATGGTTCAGTGATAATTCAAATATTGCGACTGTTGAGCGTGGTTTGATTACAGGCATTTCCGGAGGGGTAACTACAATTACAGCTTTAATTCCGGGGGAAGAAGAAGACAGATACTTTGCGGCAAGTATTGAAGTTAGGGTAGGAGATTTAATTATTGATGTTGTTCCGGTTGAGGGGAATGATGCAATTGTAGTTGAAGTATCAAACATCTCAAGCAAAGCCATTTCGACTAAAGGACTGTACCTCACCGATGACCACGAAGAGCCGTTCAAATGGGCAATGCCGTCTTTCATAATAAGACCAAACGACTCAATCATGATAAGCGGTTTGAATGTTGCACCTGTTCGCATTAAGCGCGGACGTGTCAACTTCGATATAGCTTTAGCGGGTAGAATACGATTGATTGATGCAAACGGGGATGTTATAGTGAGTTGGGATGCTTGAAAAAAATAAAGGCTGCCTGTCGAAATTCGACAGGCAGCCTTTTGCTGTAAAATCAATTTCATGTTCGACAAAAAAACACATAAATTTGACAAAAGACTTACACAAATATGCTTGAAGCCTTACAAAAATTAATTTATACTTTTAATATACAGCCCTGTCCATGAAAAATCTGCGCGGGTGAAAATGGCTTATTAATGCCGGAAAGGAATGGTGTAAAAGTTTGAAAGCAAATACTAAGGTTGTGCTGAAAATGCACTTTCGTGGCTCATTGATGCCGGAAAGGAATGGTGTAAAAATGCAGAATTTTTCAATACAAGCGCGATTTCTTTCGTTGCTTCTTGTTGTTATGATGGTAATGAACCTTGGCACATTAACCACTGTTGCCGATGAGCTTGACGATGATGAGCCACTGAAAGTTGACATACCCATTATTGAGTATAACGTAGACATTACATGGGGTGCAATGGAGTTCGTTTACAGTTTTAATGAAGAATACGGGTTGGGATGGTCAGAAGACAACCTTGACGGTGACAACAACAAAATCACAATTACAAATAAGGCGAATTCGGGAGCAATTGACACGACAATCAAGTTTGAGATGAAAGACGGCGCATTAAATACATTTGAAGCGGACACCTCGGTAAAAGGCGGATTTTATAACAACAATGATGACGCTATATCAGCATCAAAGGAAGAGTCTAACAAAGATGTTAAGCCTTTTGCCGTTCTGTTATTAGGTAAGCAAGATATGACAGAAGAGTCAAAAAGCGTATACTTCGCCTTAACAGGGAAACCGACAGTCGGCGCATACGGGAACGACATTAACCGACTCGGCACAGCCGGCATCATTACCGTTTCAGTCAAACCCGCAGGTTACTACGATAGTGGGGATGCTTGGTATGATGACCCGGACAAGTACCCGGTTGACTTAGACTTCAGGAAAGATGTACTTAAAGAGCTTATTGAGTATGCGGAAAAGTTCGATAGGTGCTGGCCGGCACTTCAAGAAGCATTAGAGTTGGCTAAAGAAGTCGCCAACAATGATGATGCGACTATGGATGATGTTAATGAGGCTATACGGATTTTAAGACTGGCTGTATTTTGTTGCGGATTGGTCGGTTGCGACAAATGTGTGACTTGCGGGTTAATTATCTGCCCGATTTGCAACGCTCCTAAAGTCTGCGGCGAAGACGATTATGAATGCGGACTAATCACTTGTGAAGATTGCAACGCGCCTAAAGTCTGCGGTGAAGACGATTATGAATGCGGATTAATCACTTGCGAAAACTGCAACGCGCCTAAAGTCTGCGGTGAAGACGGCTATGAATGCGGACTAATCACTTGTGAAGATTGCAATGCCCCGAAAGTCTGCGGCGAAGACGATTATGAATGCGGATTAATCACTTGCGAAAACTGCAATGCCCCGAAAGTCTGCGGCGAAGACGATTACGAATGCGGATTAATTGCTTGCGAAAACTGCAATCCACCCGAAGTATGCGGTGAAGATAATTACGAATGCGGATTGATTGCTTGCCTACTCTGCAATCTCAATCCTATATGCGGTGTGTGGGGATATAGATGTGAGTTAATCGAATGCGAACTCTGTAATCCTATTGTGGAACCCGATTGTCCCGCACCTACTTGCAACGGCGATTGCAAGCTCGGAGATGTACTCGCCAACGGTGCTGCGCCAAATATAATGGATGCGTTGGAAATTCTGAAATTCATTGTGGGTATGTCAAGCACGATTACAACCGGGGAATTTGCGCAACACTCTTTGACCGCATCTTTGATTACACAAGACAGCCAAATCAGAGGCTACCCGGGTATTATGGATGTACTCGAAATCCTCAAGTATTTGGTAGGATTAGACGGTCCGGTAAGTGATGTTTGGAGGTAGTGCAATACAAGGGCTAAAATGAGGGGATTCATTTCCCTCAATTTAGCCTGACGAAAACACTTTGTTTGGCAAAACAACTTCGAAGTTTTTTAGTTGTGATTGAGTAGTAGTTTAAAAAAACAGCGGCTCGTTGGCATCGGAAAGGCATGGTCTTAGTTTGAAAATAAATCAAGAAAGAAACGTGGTAAACCGCAATTTTCACTGCTCGTTGGTGCGTGCGGCAAGTCACACATGGTGTGTAGTTTGAAAATAAATCAAGAAAGAAACGTGGTAAACCGCAATTTTCACTGCTCGGCTACGTCAAGCAAGCAAAGCTTGCTCTTGGTGGCTTTGGTGCGTGCGGCAAGTCACACATGGTGTGTACAATGAAGAGTAAATTAGAAGAGTATTTTGCGAAATTTCACCCGCGAAACTTCAAGTTCACAAAGATGACGGCGTTCTTCATCGCCGTAACCCTCGCAATGGCAGGAATGGTGTTGTTTTCCGCAATAAGCCGCGAAACGGAATTTTCAACGAAAAATCAATTGTTGCATGATGCGGTGGAATATGTTCCGGGGCGGGTATTGGAAGTTGTTTCGGAGCAAACCTCCATAGGTACACACGGAATACGTACAGGAAGTCAGTATCTCAGTGTACAAATCTTAAAAGGAGAAATGAAGGGCGAGGTTTATGAAGTCCTCAACCACCTTCACGCTGAAAGTTCCGTTTACGCGAAAAAAGGGCAAATCCTGAATATGTATCTGTCTTACAATATAGAAGACCCGAGCATATTCTATGTTTATGTATCGTCACCCGAACGTTCGTACATTAACTATATAATAATAGGGATTTTTATCATCTTTCTTTCGGTGGTGGGCGGTCAAACCGGAATGCGTTCGGTTTTCGGATTGGCGTTTACATTTGTCACAATTATATTTTTGCTAATTCCGCTTATTGTGAGGGAATGGCCGCCTATACCGACAACAATGGGATTGTCGATTGCTATGATGGCTGTATCGCTTATATCAATTTTGGAGTTTACCAAAAAAACTTTTGTCAGCGTGATAAGCACAATGTCCGGAATTATCTTTTGTTGCGGCTTCTATTTTATTTTCAGCGCGGCATTGAGCATTTTCGGATACCATGCGGTCGATTTGGATTATATGCAAGTGGTTATGGTGAACTCCGGTATCGGAGTTGGGGATTTCCTGTTTTGCGCCATCCTCATATCATCATTGGGCGGATTAATAGACATTGCCGTTTCGGTATCTACAAGCATAAATGAAATAGCTTTGTCTAACCCGAATTCCACATTTAATGACCTGTTCCGCTCGGGGATTATAGTCGGCAGAGACAATACCGCTTCTATGGCAAACACTATGATACTGGCATTTACCGGAACTTTCTTTATCTCACTTGTCAGTATGCGCATCGGCGGTGCTAATTTCAGCGCGATTATAAACAGCAGCGACATCGCCATTGAAATAATACGCGCAGTTTCGGCAACTTTGGCTTTGGTATTGGTCGCACCCATTACGGCGTTTGTCGCGGCACACGTGTACAGAGGAGGTGTTACAAAGGTTTTACAAAAATAGGCAAATATTTTACCAAAAAACGTAGGACAAGTTTACAAAAGGGCTGTTATAATTGGATTATAGAGGAAAGCTCCTCAAATCAATATAGTCGCTGAACGACTATAAAATAAATTTTTAAAGGAGACCAACTATGAAAAGTCAAGCCCTTTTTGAAAAATATTTTTAGAAATTTATGGAATTCGGAAAATTTTTAAAAAG
>WRLX01000015.1 GCA_009777415.1 Oscillospiraceae bacterium | reverse complement strand
TATATGTAGGGAACGGATTTATCCGTTCCGTTAAAAAACAATCAATATATCGTGGAATTACGGACGTTTTCGGTGGAATTGCGGAACGCATAAATGCGTTCCCTACAAACACACAATCCCACAGTATAACCATTTTCTACGTAAAAGATATATTGTTTTCAATATATTTATCTAACACAGCAATATAATAAAACAAAGTTATTTAATAAAATTCAGGAGGAATTAGTATGAGCGTAAGTAAATTTTCTGTGTTCACTAAGCCGTGGAAAAATCAATCATTGGAAGAATTGGGAGAGCTTGTTCGCGATATGGGCTTCAATGCGGTTGAATATCCTTTGCGCGACGGCTATCAAGTACAGCCGTCGGACGGAGCAAAAGGAATCGTAAATCTATGTAAAACGCTTGCAAAATTTGATGTTACTGTTACAAGTATAGCTTCGGGCATTGACGTCCGCGTAACAGACGGCAAAGGAGAAGTTATCGGGGTCAACGAAGAACTTTTTGAAGGCTGCGGACAAGCCGGCGTACCGATTGTACGTATCTGCCAAAGTCTAAACAGCGCGATAGGTTTTCATGAAAATTATGATGCACTGCGTAAAAAATACGATGCAGTTGTGCCGTATTGCGAAAAATACGGAGTTACGCTCGGGGTGCAAATGCACTGCGGTTGGGCGGATATAACCAATTCTTATGACTCATATATTTTATTAAAAGATTACGACCCGAAAGTAATAGCTGCCGTTTGGGACGCGGGACACGCAGGTTTGGCGGGAGAATCTCCGAGGTATGGGCTTGACTGTATTTGGAATAATCTCTGTATGGTCAACTTCAAGTCGGCTCACTGGCAAGACAAAGGCAAAAACGCTGACGGTGAAACAAAATGGGACGCATTTTGGGTGACGGGACGCAACGGAATGGGCAGTTGGAAACAAGCCGCAGATTATTTAAAATCGCGTAATTACAGTGGCACGGTATGCTTACCCGCAGAATACAGCGACGAAGCGAATGTTGAGCAATATACACGCGAAGATTTAAAGTATATTAAAGAATTATTTGGAGTTTAAGCTTTAACGGGCAGGATTGAACTTTTATGCTTGCCCGTTGAAAAAAATAATCGGGAGAGTAAATTAAAATGAAAAAATTGAAAGTTGTTATGATAGGAGCGGGAGGACGCGCCAATGCCGTTATTTATCCGTCGTTTGATAATCTCCGCAGTCAGGGAAAAGTAGAAATTGCGGGAATATGCGATATTAACCCCGAAAGTCTTAACAAGACAGCAGATAAATACGGTATTGCCGTTGAAAAAAGATACGGCAAAGACGGAGTATATGATTATCGCAAGATGATTGACGAACTACAGCCTGACGCGGCGGCAGTAATAGGACAGCCGCACATTATGTATGATATTTGGAAAGAGTGTTTGGAGAGGGGCTTGCATTTATTTATCGAAAAGCCGCTTGCGTTGTCTATTCATCAAGCGCGCGCTCTCACCGCGATTGCCGAAAGAAATAATGCCGTGACGCAGGTAAGCCTTCAAAGGCGTTATACCCCAATGGTAAGCAATTTGCGCGATGAATGTTTGAAACGCGGGCAGATGAATCATGTTGTCTGCAAATTTTATAAATGCGAGCCGAACGATATGTTAGGCGCACGCGACCATATGATGGACGATACGGTTCATGCCGTAGATACTCTCCGTTGGATGGCGGATTCAGAGGTTGCGGAAGTTCAAAGCGTCACAAACCGTATAGGCACGGTAGATATAAATTTTATTATGGCGCAGTTAATATTTAAAAACGGCTGTGTCGGACATCTGATGAATAACTGGTCGTCGGGCAAACGTATATTTGCGGTAGAAATGCACGCGTCGGGCATATTTGTAGAAGCTGAACATGAAACAAAGGGATATATGTATACAAACGGAAATCTTACGCCTGATGAATTTAGTGCGGCGGAAGTTGCGGGAAGCGATGAAAATTATATTTTCACAGGCGTACTCGCCGCAGTTGAAGATTTTGTAAACTGCTGTATAAACGGCGGCAAACCGATGTGCGCTTTCGAGAATACCGTAAATACTATGAAAATTGCCGAAATTATTTTGGCGCAGGCATTACTAAACGAAGGATTATAAAAATCAACAAAATAAAAAGCCGTTCTCATAGAAAAATATTGTAAGGGCAGACCTCGTGTCTGCCCAATATGAGGGCTTTTATATAGAGGTCTAATAAAAAATAAGGGGGAAAAGTTTATAGAAATTCAAATTATTTTAAATATAGTTATTATTGTTTTATTGATTATTGTAATTCTGTTGTTATTCTCCAAAAAGGACAAATCCAGTAGTATTATTGAAGAGATTATTGCATTACTTAAACGTGACAGCGAAGAACAGCGCGATAATATTACCAAACAAATCAGTAACGGCGCAACTGAACAGTTTCAGCGATTCGGTCTAATTCAGGAAAGTATTCAGTCCACTCTCCAAGGCAATCGCGAAGAAATCAATAAGCAGCTTCGCGAATTTCAGGAACAGCTTGACAACAGGCTTTTGTCTATTCAGAGCGGAAACACTGAAAATATCGAAAAGGTTAATAATACGCTTGAAAATAAAATGAAATCGCTTCAGGAAAGCAACGAAAAGCGACTTGACCAAATGCGGGGTATCGTCGATGAAAAACTACAGAAAACGCTTGAGACAAGATTTAATCAGTCGTTCGAACTCGTCAGTAAGCAACTCGACAGCGTTCAACAGGGATTGGGTGAGATGAAAAATCTTGCCGCCGATGCCAAGAGCCTTAAAAATGCGTTGACAAATGTAAAAGAACGGGGGACTTACGGCGAGGTACGCCTTGAAAAACTGCTGTCCGATATCCTTGCTCCGTCTCAATATGAAGTGAATGTCGAAATAAGTGACAATAAGCGGGTAGAATTTGCAATTAAACTTCCCGGAAATGGCGATACGCCTTTATTATTGCCCATTGATTCTAAATTTCCGATTGAGGATTATAACCGTTTGCTTGACGCTGAAGACAAACAAGCTATTGATGAAGCGCGCAAATCGCTTGCACGGAATATAAGACTGTTCGCTAAAGATATTTACGATAAATATATTGTGCCGCCAAAGACGGCAGATTTTGCCTTGATGTTTCTCCCTACCGAAGGGTTATACGCAGAAGTTGTGCAAAATGCGTCTTTATTCGAAGAATTAAGAGATAAATATAAAGTTACGGCGGTCGGCGCGACTACTCTCTCTGCATTTTTAAGTTCACTTCAAATGGGATTTAAAACGCTCACAATCGAACAGCGTTCACAAGAAGTGTGGGATACTCTGAGGGCGGTAAAATCGGAATTTATTAAGTTCAGCGATACGCTTGACCAAGCGCGCAAACAAATTCAAACAGTAGACAATACGTTGGATAAGATTGTAGGTACGCGGACAAGGCAAATAAGCCGCGCCTTACGTACTGTCGAAGAACTTAGTAATACGGAAAACTTAAATCTGCTTGACTCGGAAATACTTGAAAGCGATGAATAACAGGGTATTAAAATGAAAGAAAAAATTACAGAGAATATTTTATTATGGGATAGGCTCAAAAATTCCGATAAGCCTATTGTTTTATACGGTATGGGCGACGGAGCGGTTAAAATTCTTGATTATTGTGAGGCAAATAAAATAAATATATATGATATATTCGCGAGCGATGAATTTGTCAGAGGTCATTTTTTCAGGGGTTACAGATTAAAAAAGCTTTCGGAAATACAGGAAAATATCAATGATTTTATAATTCTTGTAGCTTTTGCGACACGTAATAAGAAAGTTCTGGACAGAATTTATGAGCTTGATAAAAAATATGAGTTGTACGCCCCCGATATGCCGATATTCGGCGACGCTTATTGTCCTGAAAACAGCGATGAGTTTTCGCAAATTTATGAGCTTCTCGCGGACGAAAAATCAAAGCAGGTATATCTTGATGTGATAAATTTTAAAATAAGCGGAAAAATTAAATATCTGCGAAATTCTGAAACTCCAAAATTGGAGATATTAAAACTTTTGAATCCGACGGAAAATTTTCATACACGTTTGCACTATATAGATATTGGAGCGTATGACGGCGACAGCATTTTGGAATTAGCTGAATATTTTGAAAATATAAGCAAAATAACGGCATTTGAACCCGACCGAAAAAATTTTATAAAACTGCAAAAAAATCTCGGGAAATATAACTTACTTGAAAAATGTACGCTGTATAATATCGGCGTTTGGAGTGGAAAACAAGAAATATATTTTAATGAAAAATCGGGTCGCCATTCTTGCGTCTCCGTATCTGACGATATGCAGGATAACAGGGGCAAAATCACTAAAATCAAAGCCGATTCTGTCGATAATATTATAGCGGCAGAGATTAAAGGCGGGGAAAATTATAAATATTTTATTAAGTATGACGTTGAGGGAAGCGAGTATGAAGCTGTTACGGGTTCGTCGGGTATAATAAAAAAATACGCCCCCATATTAGCTGTATCACTGTATCACAGGAGCGAAGATTTATTTAAACTGCCGTTGCTGATAAATAAATTGAACCCGTCTTATAAAATTTATCTCCGCAAGCATGAATATATTCCATGTTGGGACTTGAATTTATACGCTGTAAATATATAGAATATTTTATAAAGACAAAAAATGTAGGGACGAACTGTGTTTGTCCGCAATTCTATAATAAAAGCTAATTTATATTTTTGATATGCAGGCGGCGGATAGGTCATTAAAAAGCCAATCCGCCGCTTGTTGATATGTCGCCACAAAAATATTATAAAATTTTTGTAACGAATCACGTTTTCGATTGTCTTATATACAAGGGGGTGAAAATGAGTGGATTTTAATGAGTTGTACAATGCTTACGCCGAAGATGTCTATCGCTACGTTCTTTCGCTGTGCCATAACAAACATACAGCAGAAGATATAACAAGCGAAACATTTTTAAGCGCAATAAAGGCAGTTGATAAATTCAAAGGTGATTGTAATGTGCGGGTATGGCTGTGCCAGATTGCAAAGAATACCTACTTCAATTCTGTCAAAAAAAGTAGATTTGTCACAGAAATTCCTGATGAGTTGCCGTCTGACGATAACTTCGAGCTTAGGCTGCTCGATAAATCACAAGCCTTTGAAATCCACAAAATCCTGCGCCTTTTGGACGAGCCGTACAAAGAAGTTTTTTCGCTGAGAATTTTTGCGGAATTGTCTTTTGCGGAAGTTGGCGAACTTTTCCAAAAGTCCGAAAGTTGGGCAAGAGTTGCTTTTCACCGCGCAAAAAATAAAATTAGGGAGGCAATCAAGTTTGAAAAACAAATCTGAGGTTGTGCGGAAAACGCATTTTCATGGTTTACCGGCGTTGGAAAGGAATGGTGTAAAAAATGGTTGATTGTGCGACAATACGGGACTTACTTCCGCTTTATGTGGATGACGTTTTGAGCGTTGAAAGCAAGGCGTTAATCAGCGGACATCTTGCTACTTGCGAAAGTTGCAAAGAAGAGTATAACAAAATGCAAAGTGAATTTGTGAAACTGCCGACAAATGTTGGTGCGAAATTCGATGTTTTGAAGTCAATGAAGAAGAAGTTCTTCAGACAAAAGGTGATTGTCGGTGTTACAGCGTGTGCGGTGGCAATTGCAGTCGCTATTGCCGGATTTTACTATGTGTATCACCATGACACACCCATTGAGTATGAAGAAGGGTTAATCCGCGTCCAAAAAGGAACTGCCGAATCTTTAATGCCTGACGGCACGACAGCGGACGTTGCCGTTCTTGACCTCATCCGCACACAAAATCATTACGGCTCATATGGCGCAAGCAGAGTGATAACAGTGGATGGTGAAGATATTGACGTTCAGTATTTTTATCTGAGCAGTACACTTTCTACAAGGACATGGCGGCAAAATAACGCAGAACCGTTTTTTAGGCGTCATGTCGGTATCGGTATAAATATGTCACATGGAACAGACCCTGTAAATAATCCGCCGCTCCCGCTTGAAATATACTATTTAGTCATGCCGTTTGAAAAGACCATTGGTATGAGCGATGAGGATTTCTACGAGCTGAGAAATGACGGGGTTTTGCTTTTCAGCGGGCATATTTAACCATCCGGATGGGTTTAAGTCCCCAGCCACTTTGGGTTCTTACTTGAGGAAGCGGGTAATTGTGCAACAATTACCCGCTTATTTCTTGCATTTTTAATTAATATATGCTATACTGTAAATATAATCGATTTGAGGGAGGTATTTGGATATGGAACAAGTCAGCTTACAAACTGCTCAAACCGAGCTTTTTATGCTTGTTGAAAGAGCAGCGGCGGGGAAACCTTTTATTATTGCAAAAGAGGGTCAGCCTCTTGTTAAGGTCGCACCTTGCACCGCCGATGAAATAAGTCCTCGCATTGGATTTCTGAAAGGGCATATTTCTGTCCCTGCCGATTTTGACCGCATGGGGAACATCGAAATTACTGCTATGTTTAATGGTGACTTATGAAGATTTTACTTGATACACACTTATTATTATGGGCGGCATTGGGCGATTTGCCACCTAAAGCTGTGTCCTATATGGAGGACAAAACAAATATACTGCTTTTCAGTTCAGCGAGTATTTGGGAAGTTGTCATCAAAAGCGGACTTGGACGCGAGGACTTTGTGGTCGAACCCGCATCGTTATATAGCGGGCTTTTAAGTGCGGGCTATCAAGAGTTGCCCGTGACCTCTCGGCATTCCCTGCTCGTTGCGACATTGCCGCCATTGCACAAAGACCCTTTTGACAGGATTTTGCTTGCTCAATCCATGTCAGAGGGAGTGCCGTTGCTGACGATTGATAGAATATTAACTCAATATAAGAGTTCGGTAATATACGTTGGTTGAATATTGGTACAGAAAAACAGCCGTTTATGCGGCGCGATTGCCTACGGGAACAGCTTCTGACAATTACCCGTTTATTTCTTGCTTTAATAATCGCGAAACGCCCTTTTCCTGCATAAACACGCCGTACAACACGTCGCACCTCTCAATAGTGGGTCTCCTGTGAGTAATCATCATGAGCTGTGTTGTATCGGAGTAGCGGCTTAAATAGTTGATGTACTTAGCGACATTAACCTCGTCTAAAGCCGCGTCAACCTCGTCAAGCATACAAAACGGGGTAGGTCTGTGCATTAAAATTGCGAAATACAGCGTAATCGCAACAAGTGCCTTTTCTCCGCCCGAAAGAGCCATTAAGCTTTTAATCAGCTTGCCGGGCGGGGCGGCGTATATTTCAATCCCGGCACTAAGCACGTCACCCGAACCATCGGAGTCGGCAAGCTCAAGCCGCGCAGTCCCCCCCCCGAATATTTCTGTGAATATGCGGCTGAAATGCCCGCTTATGTCGTTGAAACTATGGAGGAAGCGCGTGCGTATGTCTTCGGTCAATTCGGCAATCAGCTTCTCAAGCTCCGACTTCGAGCCACGGACATCGCTCAATTGTGTACTTAATACGTCATAGCGTTCCTTGACTTCGGTAAATTCCTCAATTGCCGCAAAGTTGACATTACCCAATGCCGACAGCTTTTTCTTAATATCGTTCAGCTTCGCACGGGCTTCTTTTATATCCGAAACGGCGCAGGACTCGCCGCCCGCATTTACAAAATCAATCGCTTCGGTAGTAGTCAGCTCGTATTCATCGAAAAGTGTTGCTTTTATTTCCTCCGCTTTTGTAATAAGCCCGGATTTGCGCTCAATCGCAGTGGCAAGCGCGTTAGAAAACTTTTCCTTATGCCCGATTTTTTCACGGATTTGTACGAGAATTTCCCCACCCCGCTTTTCATATTCCATGCTTTTTTGAATCAGCGCGGCAATTTCCTCTTTATTCTCGACGGTCAGCGCGTTAATTTTCTCGATATGCTCGCGCTTTTCCCGAATTGCAATTTCAAGCGCGGCATTTTTGGCGTTAAGCTCTGTGATTTCTTGTTGCAAGCGGTCACGTTCCTCGGCAATTTTTGCCTTATAACGCTCTAACGCCGTTTCGGAATTTTCGAGTTGCTCTTGAAACTGCCTAATTAAATTATTTACTCCGTCAAGCTCTGCATTAAGCCTTATTTCTTCGCTTGAAAACTTTGTAATATTTTCGCGCATTCCCTCACATTCGAGCTTCATTTTGGCACACTCCGCCGCCAATTGTTCATACCGTGCCTTAGCAGGCTGAATCTTTTCGGCAAGCTCATCCAATCGGCTTTGCAGGTCGGTAGTTTCGCGCTTTCGGCTTATTATTCCCTCGCTCTTTTTTACCGAGCCGCCCGTGAACGAGCCGCCCGCATTAATCACCTGCCCGTCAAGGGTGACAACCTTGAATTTATAGCCGTACTTTTTTGCAATAACGGTGGCAGAGTCAATATCCTCGGCAAAAGCCGTCCGCCCCAAGAGAGATTTTATTATTTCGGAAAAGTCGGGGTGATGCTTTACAATTTCATGCCCCATTCCGATAAATCCGTCTTCCATGTAAAGCGCGGACAGTTCAAGAACATTCCCTCTGATTGAAGTCAGCGGTAAAAAAGTCGCCCGCCCGGATTTGTTTTCCTTGAGGAAACTGATACAGCGTTTCGCAACGCTTTCATTGGCGACGATAACATTTTGCAAAGCAGAACCAAGCGCGATTTCAACCGCAGTGGAATACTCTTTCTCAACATTAATAATGTCTGCCACCGTCCCGTAAACCGAAGCATCGCGGAATGAACCCGCATTAATATCGCTACCGGAAACGCACCGACCGAATCTACCCGATTTAGCCGCTGACATAACAGCCTTGACACTGGAAAAGTATCCGGACATGGAGCGTTCTACGTCTAAGAGAATATCAAGTCTTGTTTTCTTTTGGTGATGCTCTCTTTTAATGTCGTCTAACTGATTGTGTGCTTCATCGCGCTTTACAGCTTTTGTTTCGTACAGTCGCGAATACCCTGACAATTTGTTTTCATTTTCACTTTTTTCCTCAATCGCTTCGGCAAGTGCGGTTTTGAGAGTTGCCGTTTTTGACTGTAATTCCTGTTTTTTTTCGGCTTGCTCGGCTATTATAGTCGCCTCGTCTTTTATTTGCTGTTTAAGCTCGGAGTCCTTTTCATCGGCGCGGGAACGCAGAATATCGGCGGACACGTTGTTATGAACAATGTCATTTTCCATGAGTGCGACCTGCTTGTCCGACTCGGCAATGTCGTCCTTTGCGGATTCCCCTTGCCGTCTCAGCCTGTCTGTTTCGGCGGCTAAATCACGTTTTGCATCGGAAATGCTTTCGGAGTCGGCTTCAAGCTCGACAATTTCCCTGTCAAAATGCTCGCATTGACCTTGGTTAAGGAGGATTGTGTTTTCCTCATGTTCAATGTCTTTATCAATCCGCTCTAATTCTTTTACGCTTAGTGCAACGCTTAATGCGCGTTCTTCTTCTTGCAATTCAAACGCTTTTTTAGCTTTTTCGGACTGTTTTTCAAGAACGGGCAAACGTGTTTTTAACTCGGTTTCTATATCCAAAAGTCTTAACAGGTTTTCATCAGTGCGTTCAAGCTCGCGTTTTGCCTGTGCTTTTTTATGGAGGAATTTTGACACCCCCGCCGCTTCTTCAAATATTTCCCTGCGCCCCGCCGCTTTTGAGTTTATTATTTCGTCAATCCTGCCTTGCCCGATAATGGAATAGCCGTCCCTCCCTAACCCTGTCCCCATGAACAGGCTGCCAATATCCTTTAAGCGGGATTTTTCGCCGTTTATTATGTATTCACTGTCACCTGTGCGGTAAAGTTTTCGTGTGATTGCCACTTCGTCGCTGTCAAGCGGCAGGCATCTGTCGCTATTATCAATAGTGAGGGTTACTTTGGCGAACCCCATTGGTTTGCGGGTTTGTGTCCCGTAAAAAATAACGTCTTCCATTTTATCGCCGCGCAAAGTTTTTGCACCCTGTTCGCCCATTACCCAGCGAAGGGCGTCACTGATATTGCTTTTACCATTGCCGTTTGAACCGACTACCGCAGTCGTCCGCGTATCAAAAGTCAACACAGTCTTATCCGGAAACGATTTAAATCCTTGTATTTCGAGCGTCTTAAAATACATAAACAATATTTTTCCTTAATCTTTGCTTTAATTTGCAGGGGTAAAATCCTTGTATTTCGAGTGTCTTAAAATACATAAACAATAATTTTCCTTAATCTTTGCTTTAATTTGCAGGGGTAAATTCCTTGTATTTCGAGTGTCTTAAAATACATAAACAATAATTTTCCTTAATCTTTGCTTTAGTTTGCAGGGGTAAATTCCTTGTATTTCGAGTGTCTTAAAATACATAAACAATAATTTTCCTTAATCTTTGCTTTAGTTTACAGTTTTTTTAAAGTACATGAATTTCTAACTCCGTATTTTGTTTTTCTTTTATTTTGTACATAAACCCCAATTTTTCCAATTTGTGTTTATTTTCGCATTTATGACCGTTAATTTTGCTTATATTATGTTTGTCTGTGAAAACTTTGAATTTTGTCCCGTTGCTCTTACTCATAAAATCGAGCATTTTATTGTAGTAATACCTGCTTATACTAAGCTCGCCTATTACATTCCCGGGGTAATTCAAACCGATTCGTATAACCCTTACATTATTTTGAACGAACCGCGCGTAGATTTCGGCACAAAGCGCGATTGTTTCCTCTTCCGTGAACGGCTTATAGTCGCGCCTCGGGATTTTTGCAAGCTGTGTCCCTTTGAAAATGACTGTCGGGTAAATTCGCACTGTATCAGGTTTAAGCTTGATTAACTCATCGCAGGTGTAAAGCGATTTCGCGGCACTGTCCTTATACAACCCCGTCATCATTTGCAACCCCAACTCAAACCCTTGCGCCTTGATTAGCTTTGCCGCCGCTCTTACGTCATCGGCAGTATGTCCGCGGTTGTTCGCCTCGAGTACTTCATTATCCAAGCTTTGCGCGCCAAGCTCAATCGCATTCACGTTATACTCCCGCAACTGCCGCAAAACTTCCTCATTGATATAATCCGGGCGAGTTGAGCAACGAATCCCGACAAAAAGCTCGGGGTACAGCGTGATAAACTCGTTGGCGGTTTTAAGCAATCCTACGCGGTAATCGGGTTCAAGCGCGGTAAAAGTCCCCCCGAAAAATGCAATCTCGGCTGTCATATTTCGTCGCCGAAGTGAGCGTGCATGATTTTCCAAAACATCTGTCACGTTTGTAATGGTAATAGACTTTTCTGCCTCTGTAATAGCGTCCTTGTTACAAAACGAACATTCATGAGGACAACCTAAATGAGGAATAAAAACGCTCGCATTAGTCCTTTTCATTTACTCGGATTCACTTCCTAATTTAATAAGGGCGGCTCGTGCAGCTTGTTGCTGTGATTCTTTTTTGCTTTTTCCCGAACCCGAACCCTCGACTTTTCCGTTTATTACTACGTTTGCGTAAAAGATTTTTTCGTGGGCGAAGCCTTCTTCCCCGATAAGCTCATAGCTGATAGTGTTTTCCGGGATTTGCTGTACAATTTCCTGCAATGTCGTCTTATAGTCGCCGATAACCAATTTTCCGACTTTAAGCACGTCGTTACTCGGTAAAAACGGCACAATAAATTCCGTTGCGGCAGTCAGACCGGAATCGAGGTAGATTGCCGCAATCAACGCTTCAAATGCATCTGCGAGAATGGACTTTCTGTCCCTCCCGCCCGTCAGTTCTTCGCCCTTGCCCATAATAAGCTTGCCGCCTAAGTCAATCCTTTTGGCATACTTATACAATGCTTCCTCACAGACTAAGTTAGCGCGGAGCTTGGTCAGATAGCCTTCGGATTGCTCATTCAGGCTGTCGTACAGGTATTTTGACACCACGACTGACAGCACGCTGTCACCTAAAAATTCCATACGCTCATTACAGTTGAGCGGGTGCGGACGTGATGACGAATGTGTTAATGCTTGGTTCAGCAGTTTTTTATTTTTAAAGGTGTAGCCTATTATTTTTTCAAGATTGTTATTCAAACTAATTGTCTCTCTATCTCTTTTATTGCATTTGATTCAACAAATTCTTTCGCTTGTCTTATTGCGTTTTTAAACGCTTTTGCATCGCTTGAGCCGTGGGCTTTTATTACAGGTTTGGCAGTCCCCAATAAAGGTGAGCCGCCCGTTTCGCGGTAATCGGTCTTTTTTGTAAAGTCTGCTACTCCGCTTTTGGCGAAAAGATACCCCGCTTTAGTCAGCGCGTTTTTGCCGAACAGTTGTTTCAGCGTACTTTTCATAAAACCGCCCATTCCCTCAACCGTCTTTAGGTAGATGTTCCCCGTGAATCCATCGGTGACAATAACATCGCATCCGCCTAACGGGACTTCCCGCGCTTCGACATTGCCCACAAAGTTCAGCTTTGCATTCGGCATTTGGGAGGTTGATTTAAAAAGCGCGTATGCCTGTTGTTCCAATTCTCTGCCTTTTTCTTCTTCCGTGCCGATATTAAGCAGCCCCACGCGTGGTTTTTCAACACCCATGACCTTGTTTATATAGATGCTCCCCATTATACCGAATTGCAGAAGAACTTCGGGTCGGCATTCAAGGTTCGCTCCGCCGTCTGCTAAGATATATTTTCCGTTAATGCTCGGCATAATCGGCGAAAGTGCGGGACGCTTTATTCCTTTTATCCTACCGATTACCATTGAGCCGCCCACCATTAACGCCGCGGTACTCCCTGCGCTGACAATCGCATCGGCTTTTTCCGTTTTAACTAAATCAAACGCAACTCCCATTGAGCTGTTTTTCTTGGATTTACGGATTTCAAGCGGGTTGTCCTCAACCTGTATTACCCCATCGGCGTTGACAATCGACAGATTGCCGACCCCTGTCTCCGACTGCAAAGCTTTCACTCTTGACTCCAACACCTTTTCATCACCTGTTATGATTACTTCGACATTATATTCCCTCGAAGCGGCAACCGCACCCCTTATAACCTCATCAGGCGCATTGTCCCCGCCAAACCCGTCAATAACTATCCTCATTTTTTTACCCTTGCCCTTTCTGCACAATCCTTCAAATCCCTAATAGCACGTTCTGCCAATTGCTGATAGCGTTCTTGTTTCCCTTTTACAATATCATCCAACGGCGGGAGCAACCCCATATTCGCACCCATCGGCTGAAAGTTTATTACCGTTTTATCGCTTATATAATTCGCCAACGCCCCTGTCATAGTTGTTATCGGCAACGTCAAGGGCGGTGTACCATGCAAGGTGTTTGCCAGTGCCGCCCCTGCGATAATCCCACTTGCCGCACTTTCCATGTAACCCTCAACACCTGTAATTTGCCCTGCAAAAAAGATGTTGCTGTTACTGCGCTGCATAAAGTTGTTATCAAGCAGTCGCGGGCTGTCGATGAACGTGTTCCTGTGCATTACACCATATCGGACAAACTCCGCATTTTCAAGCCCCGGAATTAATGAAAATACTCGTTTTTGTTCCCCGAATTTGAGATTAGTCTGAAAGCCGACTATGTTGTACATAGTTCCGCTTGCGTTTTCTTTGCGCAGTTGGATTGCCGCATACGGTCTTTTCCCTGTCTTCGGCTCGGTAAGTCCCACAGGTTTCATGCAGGCGAACCTGAGCGAGTCATAGCCGCGCTTTGCCAATGCCTCCGCGGGCATACACCCCTCGTAATAGTTGGGCGATACGGCGGAATCAGTGTCAAGCGAGTCAAATTCGTGCAAAGGTGCGGTTTCGGCTGTGATTAATGCGTTGTAGAATACATCGTATTCCTCTTGAGTAAAAGGGCAATTGATGTAGTCGGGTTCGCCCTTGCCGTAACGCACCGCCATGAATGCTTTTTCTGTGTTAATGCTGTCGGCGGTTACTATAGGGGCGGCGGCATCGTAAAAACTTAGGAATCCGCCACATTCTCGCTTAATCGATTCCGCAAATGAATCGCTTGTGAGCGGCCCTGTTGCAATTACGGCGTTGTTTTCGGGAAACTCAATAACCTCACCCGTAACGACTTCTATGTTGGGTTCGGCTTTGAGCCGTCTTGTAATCTCGTTTGAAAAGGCAACCCTGTCTACTGCCAATGCTCCGCCTGCGGGAACTTTTGTAAGTGCCGCAACTTCAAGGGTAAGTGAGCCGAGAATCCGCATTTCCGCCTTGAGAAGCCCCCCGGCGGTTGACAGCCTGTCCGCTTTAAGCGAGTTTGAGCAAACCAATTCGGCGAATCCCGAATGAGTGTGCGCGGGAGAATATTTCACAGGCTTCATCTCATGCAGTCTTACTTTGATTCCGAGCCTTGCCAAAACGTATGCCGCTTCAACTCCTGCAAGCCCCGCGCCTATTACTGTTACAGTCATTTACCCATGCCCTTTCTGCACAAATAATCATGAAAGTTTCGTTTTCTTACTTTCAAACTGCAGAGCTGCTACATTGCTTGGGCGGCTCAATCTGCGGTTTGCCGTCTTTGCCAAGCAGCGGGGTAAGCCCACCGCCGAATCCGCCGCTGTGGTAAAGGTATAACACGCCCGTATGAGTATCTTTTACGATTGTGCTGACTGAATCAAGACCAAGACCCTCATTTAAAATGACGGCAAAACGCTTTTTTTGAATCGGCTTTTTCTGTGCCGGATTTTTTCCTTTAAACATTACTTCCCCTCCTAATTGCTCTATTTACTCTATTTTCAGTTGTATACTGCTGACCACTCCCGCAACAGGGATTGTTTTTGTCCGATATTTATCGGCGTTGCGGATTCCGCTCTGCGCATCCCCGATTATATTTGCCGAGCGGAGCGTTGTTTTAGTAAGGCGCATAACTTGCACCCCTTGAGTATCTCGGGTTGTTTTAGGTAAAATCAACGCCGATGAAAAAATCATAACTTTTCCCGCGGCAGACCTTAACATAAACTCAGAATCCTCACTTATTTTAAACATGGCAACCAACGGCGAATCGATATTGAGCGAATTTGCCAATTTTTTCCTTTTAGTCTTAGTAACAAAAGATGCTAACGGAACCTTGGCGGCTTTTCCGTTTTCAAAGAATGATATTACGCTCTCGCTGTAATCGCTTGTAACAACCATCGAAAGGAGCTTTTCGTCATCATCAAACCCTAACTTTGACGGGATATAATCACCCATTACGCTCGCCTTAACATCGTCAAAATCGGCGACCCGCGACTTATAAGCGACCCCCTTATCGGTAAAGAACAGCAGTTCATCACGATTATTCGCAATATCGCTTGGAATGTGGGTTGCTATTGAGTCGCCCTCCTTCAGCTTATGCTCAACATTGCCGATTTTTCCGCCGCTGTCGGCTTTATCAAGCTCGCCATCTTTATTGGAAGCGGTAATACCGGCTTGCTTGCTCATTCTGAGCGATTGGGGCGTGATTTTTTTAAAATAGCCTTCCTTAGTCAAAAAGATATTGACCGGGTACTCGGGGATTTCTTCTTCATACGCTTCCGCTTTGTCGATGCCGCTGTCTGCGATGTAAATTATTTCGGTTTTGCGCTCCCTGCCGTATTTTGCCGCAATTTCGCGCAAATCGCTTATAATTATCTTCTTGATTTTATTGTCGGACTCGAGAATTTCCTCTGCTTCTGCGATTGCTCTTTTTAAATCCTCAATTTCCTCTGTACGCTTAACGATGTACTCGCGATTGATATGCCGCAGTTTTATTTCGGCGACATAATCCGCCTGAATATCATCAATGCCGAACCCAATCATCAAGTTAGGCACAACTTCATTTTCTTCGTCGGTTTCGCGGATTATTTTTATCGCCTTATCAATGTCAAGGAGAATCTTTTTAAGCCCCAGCAAAAGGTGCAGTTTCTCTTTCTTTTTGTTCATTTCAAAGTTGATTCGCCGCTTAACGCATTTAGTGCGAAAGCTTGCCCACTCGCTCAAAATCTCAGCTACACCCATTACCTTGGGGTTGCCTTTAATTAAGATGTTGAAGTTGCAGGAAAAAGTGTCCTGTAACGTAGTAAGCTTAAACAGCTTTTGCATTAGCGCGTCGGGTTCGACACCGCGCTTTAAGTCGATAGTCAGCTTCAATCCCGACAGGTCAGTTTCATCGCGGGTGTCGCTCACCTCTTTAATTTTGCCTGACTTAACGTGTTCGACAATTTTGTCCATAATCGCTTCAACTGTTGTGGTCGGCGGAATTTGTATTACTTCTATACAATTTTCCGCTTTATCGTATTTATATTTTGCACGGATTTTAACCGAACCCCGCCCGGTCTCGTAAATCCGTTTTAATTCATCTTCGTCATGTATAATGTAGCCGCCCCCCGGAAAGTCGGGAGCTTTTAGGGTCGCGATAATATCGTCCGCATTTGAATCGGGGTTTTTCATAAGCAATTCCGCGGTTTTGCAGACTTCTGTCAAATTAAACGGGCATATGTTAGATGCCATTGAAACGGCAATCCCTATGTTTGAGTTTACCAGTATAGACGGGAATTTTACCGGCAGCAACACAGGCTCGGTCGTGGAATTATCGTAATTGGGGACAAAATCAACGGTATCTCGTTCAATCTCGGTAAAAACCTCGCCGCACAATGCTTCAAGTTTCGCCTCGGTATAACGCGATGCGGCATATGCCATATCGCGGGAATATGCTTTACTGAAGTTTCCTTTAGAGTCTACATACGGATGCAAAAGAGACTCATTGCCTCTTGCGAGGCGTACCATTGTTTCATAAATTGCCGAATCACCGTGAGGATTAAGCCGCATTGTCTGCCCTACTATGTTGGCAGATTTTGTCCGCGTGCCTGTCAATAACCCCATTTTGTACATTGTGTAAAGCAGTTTTCGGTGGCTCGGCTTAAATCCGTCTATTTCGGGCAACGCGCGGGAAACAATTACGCTCATTGCATAAGGCATATAGTTTTCTTCAAGTGTCTCAACTATATTCTTTTCATTGACCTCTCCCGCGCCTTCAATATAAGCTGACGGAAGTTGCGGCTTTTTTTCAGACTTTTTTTTCATTACTCGCTTCCTAATTCCTAACCTATTACTCGTTTTTTCGGCACATTTCCTATTTGGACGGGTTCTAATAAGGAATAAGGAATAATTCTCTGTTATTCCTTGAATTATTCCTTTTAACTATTCCTTAATTATTCCTTTTAATTAATCCGATGCGTATGGTATTAACGCCAAGTGACGCGCTCTTTTTACTGCGTTGGTAAGCTCACGCTGATGAAACGCACAACAGCCTGTGATTCTGCGGGGCAGAATCTTGTAACGCTCGGTAAGGCATTTTCCGCTTTTTAATCTGGAAATATCCTTATAGTCGATAAACGCCGCTTTTTCGGCGCAAAATGCGCAGACTTTTTTGCGGGGTCTTCTGTTTGGTCGACCGTCTCTGTTATTGTATTCTCTTCTCTCGGGCATTGTATAACTCCTCCTCAGATTTAGTTTTTATTTTTTTCTTAAAACGGGTAATCATCATCATCCCCGCTTGTGTTTATTCCCGCGAATTCATTCACCGTTCCGCTTTGGATTGCCGCGGGTGCAGTATTTGCTGTTTCGGCAGGGTGCTGGTTCTGCTGGAACTGGGGTTGCGGCTGATTTTGGTATCCTCCGCTGTAGCTTTGCGCTCCCGCATAGCTTCCTGCAGGGGCGGAATTGTAAGCAGTGTTCTGCTGAGGTGGCTTTTCCCCGGTAAAGTGGATAGTATCCGCCACAACTTCGACTATATTTTGGGTTACATTGCTTTTATCGACATATTGTCTTGTTTGAAGCTCGCCGTGAACCATAATCATACGCCCTTTGCCGAAATACTTTGAGATAAATTCGGCAGTTGTACGCCATGCCACCACACTAAAGAAATCGGCTTTGCGTTCCTCACCCTTGACTTGGTAGTTCCTGTCAACTGCGATTCTGAAAGACAGCACCGAGACACCTGTCGGAGTCTGCTTTAATTCCAAATCGTGGCAGATTCTGCCCATTAAAATAACCTTATTAAACATTTCTCATTCTACCCCTCTGAATCCTCTGAATCAAGGGCTTCATGTTCGTCATGCTCTTCATCTCGGGCAGCCCCGGCTTCATCAATTTCACAGTCCTCTTCGTCGTCGGTGTCGGTTACTACTGCGGATTCATCCCGCTCTTCCGCAAGCCCGGTAATGTCTTTCGCCGCGGACTTTTGGGTAGCAGCGGCAGCCGCATTGTCCTCATCCGGTTTTGCGGGAGCTTCAGCCCTCACTACCGTTAAGAAACGTATAACGCCCTCGTTAATGTTCAAAACACGCTCGAATTCCTTTGGGAATGACGGCTCGGAATCGAATCCGTACAGCACATAATATCCATCGGTTTCGTAGTTAATGGGGTAAGCAAGCCGCCTTTTCCCCCATTCATTGACGCTTACAAGTGTTGCATTATCCTCGATAAGTGCAGTAAACTTTGATTTCAGCGTCTCAATTTGCGACTCGCCGTTTTTGAGCGAGTAAACCACCATGGTTTCATACTTTTCACTTAATTTTGCCATTTTAAAAAAATATTCCTCCCTATAGACTTGTGTCCCACAGGTTTTCCTGTGAGCAAGGATTGCCGAAAAACCGACTTTACAGGCAGTATTCGACAGGTTACTTTCGGTAACTGCTCAACATTATATCATGAAAATTTTGGTTTGTCAAGCGTTGACAAACTAAAATTTTTATGTTATAATGCAAAAATGAGTAAAATAAGTTGCGCAAATAAATGGGAAAACGAATTTTTATGGCACATTTGTGCAGAAAGGGAATGGGTAAAATCATGGCTGTAGATGCTTATGTCGACAAATTGTTGCGTTCTATACTGTTTCATGCGTACACTTCAAAAGACCTCGGAGATTTTATTAACCATTTAGAAGCTGTTGCGGGGCAGGAAAATGTAGCGATTGTGAAAGAAAACATCGCAAAAAATAAATAGTACTCCACGGAAACTAACGCAACGGCGTATTTTCCGTGGAACGCTAATAATGCAAGAAAGGAACATGGTATATAATGAAAATAAAAGGGTTCACATACGGATATGCCGCAAGGCGGGGAGATTATCGCAGCTCGGGCGGGATAAAATCGCAGGATTTACTTTACGAGCTTGGCAATAATTGGGTTTGCCTTGCAGTATTAAATTATCAAAAGACATTTTATTCGACAGAAATACCGTTTGATTACTCGAGGACTCCTACGGACAGGGATATAGCGTTTGCAGTTGAGAAAGCGCGTTCAAAGGGGGTAAAGGTCTGCTTGAAGCCGATGCTTAACTCCGATGACCATATGTGGCGGGCGCATATCGGATTCCCCGACTTGACAATGGGGGATAAGGATATTTACTGGAGCGAGTGGTTCAAGAGCTATACCGCTTTTATGGTGCATTACGCCGAATTGGCGGAGGAGTATGGGTGTGAAATGCTTTGTATCGGCTGTGAAATGCTTGCCACAGAGCATAAAGAAGAGTATTGGCGGGAGCTTATAGCAAAGATTCGTAAAATCTATTCGGGCAAGGTAGTCTACAACACCAACCACGGTAAGGAGGACACTGTTCCGTGGTTTGACGAGTTGGATTATATAGGTACATCGGCTTATTATATGGTAGGCAAGGAATCCTCCGATAAATCGGCAATGACTGCCGAATGGGAAAAAGTTCGCGAACGGCTTAATAAAATCTCCGATAAGATGAAGAAAAAGTACATCTTTATGGAAATAGGTTGCCGCTCGGCAAAAGGGTGTGCGGCAATGCCGTGGGATTTTGCCCACAGGGAATTCCCGCGGTGCGAAGACGAGCAGGCGAATTTCTACGAGTCCTGCCTTGATGTATTTATGGATGAGGAGCGTTTTGCGGGTGTGTTTTGGTGGGATTGGTCTACTTTTATATACGACACTGCCGAAGAAGCGGGAAAAGATATTGGGTTTAACATTCACCTTAAAAAAGCGGAACAAGTTATTAAGAGGAAATATAGGGGCTAAGTTTGAAAATAAATCTATGTAAATGGGAAAACGAATTTTTATGGCACATTTGTGCAGAAAGGGCATGGTCATAAAAATGGAAAACATTGGTGGAGAAAGATTTTTTCTGTGGGACTATTTAAAGGAATGCGGAAAACCGCTCGTTATGTACGGGACAGGGGATGGCGCGGATAAAATAATGGCTGTTATGGAACAGTATGAACTAAAGCCGGCGTGTTTTACTACTACCGGTGACTTTTCCGCGAAGCCCAATTTCCGCGATTATCGTGTAATGCCGTTTGACGAGGTGGAGAAGCGGTTTTCAGACTTTGTGATACTGATTTGCTTTGGCAGCGAAATGCCACAGGTTTTGGAAAAGCTGTACGCGCTGACCGAGAAGTATGAAGTGTTTGCACCCGATGTGCCTGTTGCGGGGGATTTGTCGCTCTCGGGCATTTATACTCCCGAATATATAGAGGTTAATCGTGAAAAAATAGAAAAAGTCCGCAATATGTTGGCAGATGAAAAATCCCGTGAAGTTTTTGACGGGTGGTTGGAATACAGGTTAGGCGGGGGAATAGATATTCTTGAGCAAATTGCGACTCCGCGCGAGGAATCACTTTCACTGTTGAAATTAAGCAATAAGGGGAATGAATTTTTTATAGATGCGGGTGCGTATAAAGGCGACACTGTTGACGAATTTTTAAAGATGACAGGCAAAAGCTTCAAAAAGATTATAGCGATTGAACCCGATGAAAAAAATCACATTGCGTTGCGCAGAAAGTTTTACGCTTACGGGAGCGGGATTTTAGTCCCTGTCAACGCAGCCGCTTGGGGTACGGATGAGCGGATTGAGTTCACCGTTAAGAAAGGAAGAGCGGGGATGGCGGGTATTGGGGGTGTTAGGGGTAACAAAAGAGTCAAGATGATTGACGGCGTTAAGATTGACACTTTATGCAAAGACTGTAAGGATGAAAAGCCGACTTATATTAAAATCGACGTTGAAGGGGCGGAGGCGGAGGTTCTGAAAGGTGCGAAATCGGTTATAACACGATATCGTCCTAAGATGATGGTGTCTTTGTATCATCGCTCCGAAGATATGTTTGAGTTGCCTTTGTTGATTAACTCGTTTTATTCGAGGTATAAATTTCATTTGAGGAAAACTCATTGCCTCCCCGGTTGGGAATTTCAGTTAATAGTCAGTATATAAGTCCTAACTTATTATTCATGGGAAATGATTTTTTGGCATATTTGTACAGTTTGGCACGTTTTGTGCAGAAAGGACAAGGGTAAAAAAGGTTGAAAACCCAACCCGGGTAAATGGGAAAACGAATTTTTATAGCACACTTGTGCAGAAAGGACAAGGGTAAAAAAGGTTGAAAACCCAACCCCGGTAAATGGGAAAACGAATTTTTATAGCACACTTGTGCAGAAAGGACAAGGGTAAAAAATGAGGAGAATTATTTTTGTTGTTCTTGCGGTAGTGGTTGCCGCATTGGTCGCGTTGCTTTGTTGGCGGGAATTTCTCGTTGCGGGAATCAATTTTGTTGCGGACTACACGCTGTCTATTTCGGGGAATCACCTTAAAGTACAAAGGTTATATGCCGCGGAGGTTGACCACGAGGCGTTTAATGCCGCCTTAAACTCAATCACTAACACAACAGATTATACCGAGGAGGAAATCTTTGCGGCGGCGATAGCATCGGGTTCACCGGAATTTTTCCCGTCGTTTAACCTTGGTATGTACCGATTTGAGAACGAGGTGAGATTAGACGGATTCGTTGATATTGAGCTTGCTGAAGGACAAAGCGAAATCCGCTACAGAATGCAGAATATAAGCCTTGAAATCGTTGTAACTCAAGGGGAACTTGTTGTTGAACGATTGGATGTAGTTTCAACGATTGACGGCGGTTACGAATCTGTAATCAAGGTTAATTCCGAGAAACAAGCGGCGGCGGATATAACCGATGCAAAAGCCTTCAGGATTGCGATGACAGGCGATGAAGGCTCAATTACTCTGCGATTTGTCTACAATATCGAAGCGGACAGTTTTATGCCGCGAACAGTTTTGGCAGACCAACTCCTTGAAGTACACGTAGTTTTCTCGCCCGGAGTCGGCGCAAATATGGATGTAGAATTTATTGCAGAACCGTATTCCCATTTGGGGGAAATTATTGACAGATAGTCGAAAATAAGAAAGGACGAACCACCAAGCGTATTCAAGTTTCATTGGGTTTTGTGCAAGGTGGGGCGGCATGGTCATGAAAATGGAACAACGATATGAGCAAATTAAGTCACAGGGACTCAATCTTGATATGTCGAGGGGCAAGCCGTGTGCCGAAGTAACAGCTCTTTCGGATAAGATGTTGAGCCTCCCGGGGAATGACGGTTCGACTTGTAAGTGCGGCGGTGTGGATTGTTG
>WRLX01000014.1 GCA_009777415.1 Oscillospiraceae bacterium | reverse complement strand
GGAGTTTCCCCCACTAAAGCGTACACCGCGTCATAGTCATCTTCCGCATTAAACTGCCCCAATGTCGCAACAGTAACCGGAAAGTCATAATCGTCCATGTTCAACACACACTCGCTGATTAATTCCGGCGATTCGTTCAGTGCATCCGCCAATTGGGACACTCGCAGTCCGCCACTTTCTCCTATGCCCGAATCCCCGCATAATCGGAACAGCGCATCATAAAACTTTTCCAGTTCTTTATCAAAATCGCCGTAATCGGCAATGCCGCCCAATCGGACTAACCCTCTGTTAAAAAACACTTCTCTGTCAATTGTTTCCTCGCAGTAATCCCAAAAAACATCGGCAATTTTGCGACTAAGCGTATACCCCTCCAAACGCTGCAACCTGTGCCTGACCTTATTCTTATAAAGAATTGTCGATAAATACCCCGCCTCATAAGAGTTTTTGCAAACAACCAAAACTCGTTTATCTCGACAGCCGATAAATTTCTCGGCAATCGCAGACTTGTTTTCCGGATTGGGATTCAAACCTTGGCATTCGGCGGGCATTGATTCCCCGGCTTTTTCCAAAGGCGAGTTCACGTCCGAATCGAGCTCATTCCACGTGAGAATTTCATTCAACCGCTCCAATACAATAGAAACGTGCGGCGGCTCAAATACATCGTCATCAATAGATTTGCCGTCAAACTCATCGGGATTTAACAATTTTGAAGTAACAGCCTCGCCGCCCCCTTCTCTGACAATTCGAAGCGCGTTGGGCAAACTCATACAACTGTCATAAGCGTGGCAGTCGGTATGCTCACACCTGCACGACCAAACAACCTTACCATCCGGCAACAACGCCTTTCCGTAAGCGTATTCGCGGGTCTTCCCGTGGCGGCAGATAACATTTTGTTTCATCTCTTCTATTTGAGCGCGTGTGAAACGCGATGCATACGTTTTAGCGAAACGAGTTTTCAAAATATTCAACGCCCTATGTCCGTAAACTCTTTTGACAAACTCATCATCGTTTTGGACAATCGCCGAAGAGCGGACATAAATATTCGGCGCGATTGTAATATTAGAATTCATAACACACCTTTCCCCGTTACTTTCAAATCATAGTAAAAGGTCAGTCTGTTAATCTCAATTTTCCTGTTATAGTCCTCGCCCATATATCGATTCCTTACAAAAACCGTCGCAGTTTGGTCTTGGTCAATTTTTGCCGCGAGCTGCAGATTTTCCTGTAAAAATCCCTTTGCGTTTATGTTAAGCTTTCCGTAAATAATTGTGTTATCTTTGTTTGTGAAAATAAAGTGTGCATTTTGAGTATCTTCGGTAAGCGAAAAATTAACAGGACCCGCCTTGCTCCCCACACAATCGATATTTTTGCGGAATATCGGATAAACAGTCCCATCCGAAAGCAGTACCCCCAAGTCGTCGTTCAGCGTGTATTCCCCGCCGACCGACACTAACAAAGCCGCACCCGAAGCTACCGACCACTGAGTGTTTTCGGGGAGTATGATTTTATCGCTCCCGAATATATTTGCTACCGCGTGTGCAAACGGCTTTAATCCCGAACTCCCCCCCGCCATTATCACTGCGTCAATCCCCGACGCGCTTACCCGTGCCGCTTTCAGTGCGTTGCCGATTGCTTTAAGTGCGCGTGATTTTATAATCGGAATAACTATATCCTTAAAAGTCGCATATGACAACGCAATTGATGCGTCACCGAACGGCCCGTACTTTTTCAAGGTAATAACAGTATCTTCCTCGCCCTCAATATAATGCGAAAAACCGATTTTTGCCTTTTCACAAGCGCAAATGAGCTTGTCCTTATTTCCCGGACTCATTTCATCAAAGCTCAAGTCTATGTCATAATTAGCGGCAAGCCGCGCGTGCATACGATGCGCTATTTCCAAGTCTATGTCATCTCCGCCGATTTTTTCACCGTAGACAGAATTCTCATAAACTCTTGTCCCCTGTAAATCTAATATGCTTATATCAAGTGTCCCCCCACCCCAGTCGATTACCATTACACGGCGGTAAGCCTTGTATATTTCCTCATTATCGCGATTTGCAATATACGCAGCAGTAGATTCCCCCACAAAACCCGACAACCGTATTCCCGCTTTTTCCGCCGCCCTTTTAAGCGAACGCCGCGCTTTTGCGGAAAAATCCACAGGAAAAGCCAGTGCCGCCTCCTTAATATCTATCTTGTAATTCTTTTGGATATTTTTTCTGAGGTACTTAAAGAAAGCGCAGGTAACATCTTCCCCGGAGTAACGATTCTTGCCTGAAATAATCTCCCTGTCCGAGCCGATATACGTTTTCAGCGATGGAATAATGTAGTGAGTTTCGGAAAGCTCAAGCCGCCGCTCCCGCACTTCTCTGCCGAATACTAATTTACCGCCCTCTCGAGGAATTGCTATAATTGATGCAAAAGGCCCGATACCGTTTTCGCCCAAGCATTCAAGTTGAGCCTCCGGCGAGGATTCATCATCGGATACAATCCGCACTACAGCGGTATTGGTAGTGCCGAAGTCTATCCCTATAACTGCCGAATTTTTCCCCGCTTTCATACAACTCACCTCCGCTCTTGTTTGACCGCCGTCAAGCGGACTGCTCGGCGGCGAAGCCACCGACACCTCCGCTCTTGTTTTGCCGCCGTCAAGCGGACTGCTCGGCGGCGAAGCCACCGACACCTCCGCTCTTGTTTTGCCTACTCCGCAAACTCAATTTCCAAGTCGCTTCTCGGATAACCGCAAAGCTCCAGCACCTTTTTGCAAAGCATTACAACATCGTCGTTACTGCGGTTGAGTTCAATCCAAAGCCCGTTAGACAGCTTTCGCGCAACTCCTTTAATATCGCTGCGATTATAGCTGAAATAGCGGTTACCCAACGGATTTAAATCGTGATATTTGTCAAACTGCGCCACGGTATAAGGGCTTTTCAGTATCAGTATCTCGCACACCTTAACCAGCATATCCGACCAATCGCGTACATCAACCCGTCTTCCGAACATTACAAAGCCTTTGGGGATTCTGTTGTTATAAATTCCCACCTCCGGCATCGACATTACAAACCCGGAAAAATCATCTTCGCTCGGAGCATTCTCAATATCGGCAACCTCCGACTGTTCCTCTTCCTGCTCGGATACTTCCTGCATTGATGCCACTTCCTGCTCTTGCTCCACTTGCTCTGCTTGATGCTCAACCGACTGTCGACTCTCGTCCATTTCGGATCCCATATTCAACTCCGGCTCAAATTCGGTAATCTCCGTTTCCAATTCAAAAACGGGATGTGTTTCTTCCTCTGCCGTTTCGATTTCAGACTCCGAAATTTCATCGACTTCAGCGTCTTCTTCAAGCGAAACTTGTATTAAATCGGCAAAATCATCGTCTAATTCATCAGATTCGCCGTTTATCTCATCAATGCTTTTGTTTAATTCGCCGATTATATCGCCCATTGTATCAATTTCCTCAGCAATGTAATCGGGAATCGGCTCGGACAAGCCAAGCGCCTCATCGGAACTGTACTCATCAGCCTCATTTGGCTCGGGGATTCCATATTCAATTTCAGGTTGAGGGACTTCCCCTGATTGAGAAGTCGTTTCCTCTTTCGATGGCAATTCCGCTAACAGCTCGTCTATTAAATTTTGAGGTGAATTATGTTGCGAACTCTGAACAACTTTTTCGGAAATTTTAGAGGGCTTAGCAAAATCACCGTGTTCATTGCTTATGTAAACGGCATCGTCATCGTTATTGCCGTCATTATTGCTTTTTAATATGCCGCTTGTCTCCAATGCCGACTTAAAGGTCTCCATTGCGGACTTCAGCCCCCTCATCCTGCGCAGGGCGGAATAAGATTCTGTTTGGACTTTAATTGCTCGTTCCTCGTCATCAATATCAATGGCAGAAGCGTAAAGTTCGCGGTTTTTCAACTCGACAGACTTTACCTCGTTCGCAATCTCCTCCAAAAGCAAATAAATCTTTGACTCTTCCATCTTTATTACCCATACCTTTCTTCACAAACGTGCCGCCCGCCTTCACAAATATGCCACCCGTCCTCACAAATGTGCCACCCGAAGTTTCGTTTGCCAAATCAATAATAACATAAAAAACTAAAAAAGTAAACAAATTTCTAAAAATTTTTTTAAATAATTGCGGGAGCGTTTACTACGCTCCCACAATTGAAAGTATAATGTTAGGCAACACCGCAGGGCAAGCCCTGCACCCCTCGCCTACGATAAGAGTGACGACACAGAGTGTCGGGGTGTTACACCCTAACTTTCAATAACCAAGTGCCTCTTCAAACAGCGCGTTAAAGTCACCGCTTTCATCCAAGGTATATCCCTCGGGAATGTCAAACGCATCTTCGGGAACTTCAGCACTGACAAAAAACGGCATACTATATCCTACCTCCACCATCTTTGTGCCTATTAAATCATCTCCATCGAAGTAATAGCGAGTTACCGCCGAACCCTCAACAGCAAGCTCTTCATAATACAAGTCATCACCTGTATAATCGAAAACCTCTGTACCCATTTCAATCAAGGACGCTCTTTCAAGTTGCGACAGGGCTTCGGCAAATGAATCAAACAACTGGAATATTTTATCAAGCTGCTCTTGATTCGAATCTCTTACCGCGTAAGTCATATCGCCTCCGTTAAACAGGTACATCTTTCCGTCCGCCACAAGTATGCTTGTTTTTATTACGCCCAACATATCCACGTCTACAAAAAGCTCATCGCCTTTCCGGCTCATTAACATTTTCGCCCCCATCATGTCTGCATCCATCACAAATTCGTCCCCGTTAATAAGTTCAAATATCGCCAAAGCCCTTGTCCCGTCCATTGTCGCGCTTATTTCCACCGGTGTATCCGCCTCAATCGGTGTCGGCGGTGAATCGGAATCATCTCTTGCAGATTCCTGCGTACAAGCGGCTAATGACAATGTCATCGCCAATACCAATAAAGTTGCCAATATTTTTTTCATTTCTTTTTTACCCTTTCTGCACAAATGTGCTGTTGAAAGTTTCAATTTCCGCATTTGTGCGGATTTACTTCCAACCGTTTCCTTTCTTAATTAAGAGAATTTCTCTCCGTCCTCAGCTATATTATCACCGAGAAATTTCGGTAAATCCATACCTGCTTGCCTAAATACTTCGCCCAACGGGGGAACAGCCTTCATCATTCCGCTTATAAAGTTCGCGGTAGAGTTTTTGCCGTCGGCATCATTTCCCGAGTCCCATACGGTGACTTTGTCGATTTTGATGTTCTTGACTGCCTCAACCTGCACCTGCATAAGAGCCTCAAGCTTATCGGCAACTATCAGCTTTACAGCGTCTTCGGCACATCCTGCGGCAGCTACTAACTCTTTCATACCGTCCGCTTGTTTCACGAGGATTTCTTTTGCACCGTTTGCCTGAGCCTCCATCCTTGCGAACACTGCATCTGCGTCACCCTTAGCTTTTTCCCTGACAACTTCTGCCTGTGCCTGTGCGGCGATTACCGCTTGTTGCCTTTCTATTTCGGCTTTGATGATTACATCGGCTTGCTGAGTTGCCCGTTCAAGCTCCGCACGTCCTTGCTCCGCTTGCCTTTGAGCAACATATGACTCTTCTTTTGCCTTTGCCGCTTGGACAGCCTCGGCAGCCATTGCTATTTTAAGAGCCTCCGCCTCTTTTTGGCGACGTTGCGCCTCGGATTGTGCGACTTGCACTTTTGCCGTATTTTCCCCTTCAATAGCGGTTGCGTTCGCACTCGCCACCTGTACTCTCTGGTCACGCTGTGCATTTGCTTCACCGATTGAACCGTCGCGGTCTTTTTCGGCAACTGACTTTTTCGCATCATTAATCGCTTTTGCCGCCGCTTCCTTACCTAACGCCTCAATATAGCCCGCAGCATCGGAAATATCGGTCACGTTTACGTTAATCAAGCGCAATCCGATTTTCTTCAGCTCGCCCTCAACATTGCCCGAAACCGCCGCTAAAAATTTATCGCGGTCGGAGTTTATTTCCTCTATGTCCATAGTAGCGATTACCAAGCGCAACTGCCCGAGAATAATATCGCTCGCAAGGTCTTGAATCTCGCTCATTTTGAGTCCCAACAATCGTTCGGCGGCATTTTGCATTACACCGGGTTCAACCGAAATGCCGACTGTAAACCGCGACGGGACATTAACCCTGATATTCTGCTTTGACAAAGCGTTGCGCAAGTCCACATTAATGGAAATAGGTGTCAAGTCCATATACTGGAACGATTGAATTACCGGCCATATAAACGATGCTCCCCCGTGAATGCACTTCGCACTCCTCGCCTGTCCGTCCTTATCAGTGCCGACTTTACCGTATTTTACAAGGATTTTGTCCGACGGACATTTCCTGTAACGGGAAAGCACCCACATAAAAAAGACAAAAAAGACGATTGCCGCACCCACTAACAAATAGAGTATGTTTTCCGACATTATTTTACCCTTTCCCTTTCTGCACAAACGTGCCGTTGAAAGTTACGTTTTCCGCATTTACGCAGATCTACTTTCAACCTTTTTGCCCCTGCCCTTTCTGCACAAACGTGCCGTTGAAAGTTACGTTTTCCGCATTTACGCAGATTCACTTTCAATCTTTTTGCCCCTGCCCTTTCTGCACAAGCGTACCGCTGAAAGTTACATTTTCCGCATTTACGCAGATTCACTTTCAATCTTTTCCCCATTTACCGGAGATTTAATTTTCAAACTTCCCCCCTTAAATTATTGCCGCTCTACTACGAGAACATTCTCGCCTAATATATCTATGACCCTGACCTGCGCATTATTCGGAATCTCGTTCTCGACTTCGCTCACTGCATCAAACTCAACAAATCGTTCGCTCGTTTGAACCATAACTTTCCCCTTGCCCGAGCCTTTAGCGGGAATTTTAAGGTAAACAGTCCCCATACTCCCGAGAAGATTTTTAACATCAAGCGTTCCCGAATGCGCCAGCCTTGTTAAGTACATCATAACCTTTGCAATCGCAAACATCGTAGCAAGCCCCAACACAGCCGCAATCAATGCCGCAAGAATCAAAGGCAACCCGCTTCGATAAGCAAAAATCGACACCCAGCCAAACACGCAAAAGAAAGATGCAACCCCCTGCAAAGTAAACATACCGGCTATGCCGAACTCGCTTGAACCCGAACCGTCACTGCCGTCAAAATCGCCCCCGGTATCGGTATCTAATCCGCCGTCAATGTCACCCCCTGCACCTGCTATAATCAAAACAGCCTGTATAATCAATATCAGCGACGAAGGCAATGCGATACAAAAAAGCACCTGTTCGGTTAATGTCAACGCTTCCCACCAAATACTGACCCATCCCATTCAAAGCACCCCCTTTAGCTTGTAAATACCATTTACTACATCGCATTATAACAAACTTTTTTGACAAAGTCAATACTTTTTTTAAAAAATACTTGATTTTTTTATAAATAAGTGATACAATCATTGTAAATAGTATTTACAATGAGGTACAAATAAGGTAAGGAGGGTAAAAAAGTGTGTACTCAAAATCAATTAGGAAAAAAACTCAAAGAAGCGCGTCTTATCAAAAAAATGACTCAGTCGGACGTAGTCGGGACTTTTATAACCCGCAATATGCTCAGTCAGATTGAGAGCGGAGCCGCGTCCCCGTCTTTGAGAACTCTTGAATACCTCGCCAACGCATTAGAAATACCCATACATTACCTGATTGACGCACAAAACGGCGAAACCCGTTCCGACGGCGATTCGGTTCTTGAAGACAACTCTAAAATCATAAACCCGCCCAAAGATTACAATAACATTTTCTTAAAGTGCAAAGCCGCCTACCTGCGCGGAGACACTGCCTGTGTCATCAAACACGCTCATGAGTTAGACAATGAGTCGTCGCTGTATTACGATGAAAGGGTCGCATTACTTTCCCGCGCCTATTTAAAGGAGGCAAAAAAGTCCGCCGAAAACGCCCAAACCAAGTCCGCAGTAGCCTATGCGAGGCTCGCGGTGCGATACGGCGAAGTCGGCATATACGCTTCACGCGAGGTAAGAACCGAGGCGTTGTTGCTATTAGACGAGTTGTCGGAGGCTGTTATTCCGGAAACTACGGGGTAGGCTCTAAAATCCTCAAAACCTCGCCCGCCAAATAGAGTGAACCGCAAATAAGAATCGCTCCGTCTTTGCCCGCCATATCCCGTGCTAATTCAACTGCGCGGGATATTTCATTTATACAGGCATGATAACACTTGCTTTCAAGAACACCCTCAATTATAACCTTAGTTTTAAAAGGAAGCGCGTTCACAGTTGCAACAGCTTCGCGCAAACCATCGGGATTATGCGCCCCGTCAACGATTATAAGCGGATTTTCCCCTGCAACCTGCATCCGCGCCGACAACTTTACATCGGCAAAATCGCAGGGAATGCCAAGCAGTCTTAACGCTCCCGCGGCGGTAATCGCGTTGTAAACCTGATGTCTGCCCATCATGCTCAGTTCAAAATGTTCGTTCTTGTCGGGAATAATCAATCGGGATTTTTTAGCCCCCGCCGTCTCGCGAATGACCTTCATCACCGCCTCCGATTGTGTAGGGTCGGTTACAACAGGGACTCCGGGTTTAATAATCCCGGCTTTATGCCGCGCAATTTCTTCAATGGTCTCACCTAATATTTCAGTGTGGTCGTATCCGATTTTGGTGATAACACTGACAATCGGGGTGATTACGTTTGTGCAATCCAAAAGCCCGCCAATGCCCGTTTCAATTACCGCATACTCGACATTATTCTCCGAAAAGTACAAAAATGCCGCGTTCATAAGACTCTCAAACATACCATTTTTTTTAATTTTAAGCGGCTCGGAACTGTCATAGCCAACACAGAGCCGCTCAAGTGCCGCGTGTGAGATGGGAACGTTATTAACGGTTATTCTCTCGGTAATGTCCAATACGTGCGGCGATGTGAATTTCCCGGTAGTCTTCCCCGCTTTAATGAGCGATTCGGCAATAAAAGCGCAGACACTCCCTTTGCCGTTTGTCCCCGCAACATGAATATATTTTATTTGATTAGACCTCCTCGGGATTTGCTAAACTGTCATAATCTCCGTCTCTTTATCCTTACAAACCTTGTCAATTTTCTCAATGCTTTTATCCGTCAACTTTTGAATTTCCTTTTCATAATTCTTTAAGTCATCTTCCGTAATTTCGGAAACTTTTTTTAATGCCTTAAATTTTTCAACAGCATCGCGCCTTGCGTTGCGGATTGCCACCTTGCTGTTTTCGCCGTAGGTGCTGACCTGTTTCACTAAATCGCGGCGGCGTTCCTCGGTCAATTGCGGGAAAACTATTCTAATCGACTTTCCGTCATTAGTCGGGTTAATCCCGATATCCGATGCCATAATCGCCTTCTCGATTAATTTGAGCGAACTAACGTCCCACGGGGAAATAACCAGAATTCGCGCCTCCGCCACCGAAACGGCAGCCATTGCGTTAATAGCAGTCGGCGTTCCGTAATAGTCCACCAAAATCTTATCAAGAACTCCCGGACTCGCTCTCCCCGCTCGAATAGTGGTAAATTCCTTCTCCAACCCCGTGATAACCTTCTCCATTTTTTCCTTCGCCTTGTTCATAGCTTCCATAATTTTTACCCTTGTCCTTTCTGCACAAACGTGCTATAAAAATTCGTTTTCCCATTTACCATGGATTTGCTTTCATAAATTTAATTAACCTTAGTACCTATTTTTTCGCCTATTACCGCACGGTATATGTTCTCGGGGTCGTGCAGATTAAAAACAATCAGCGGTGTTTTATTTTCGGCACACATTGCCGCGGCAGCCCTGTCAAGCACCCTGAGCCCCCCCTCTATAATGTCATTAACCTTCATTGTGTCAAACTTAATCGCATCGTCAAATATAAGCGGGTCCTTATCATAAACCCCGTCAACCATAGTCGCCTTGAGAACTATATCGGCATTAAGCTCCAACGCTCTGAGCGCGGCGGAGGAATCGGTCGAAAACCCCGGGTTGCCCGTTCCGCACCCGAACACAACAATCCTGCCCTTAGAAAAGTGGTTGAGGGCTTTTTGCCTTATACAAGGCTCGGCAAATTCAACCATGCTGATTGCCGACTGAACTCGTACCTCACACCCCAAAGACTCCAAAACATCGCTCACCGCCAACGCGTTCATCATAGTGGCGAGCATTCCGATATGGTCGGCGCGGATTTTATCGGAAATACCGGCAGAACGCCCCCGCCAATAGTTGCCTCCCCCGACTACAATGCCGATTTCAACCCCGACATCGTGGCACTTTTTAACGGCTTTGCATATTTCGGTAAGCGTGTCAATGCACAATCCGTGCTTTTTGTCTCCGGCAAGTGCCTCCCCGGACAACTTTAATATCATACGCTTGTATACAGGTTGCATAGCTTTACCAATTCCTTTCTTTAAAATTACAAATTATCAAATACACGGATGTTCCCGAACTTCTCGGCAAATGTTACCTCGCTTAATACCTGCTCTTCCTCATCCCAAATTAACGTGCTGCTCGCGCCGGAATTTTTAAGCGCGTTGGCAATATCGTTTACAACCGCACTCGCAGTTGGGTATTTCCCCGCCCCTTTTCCGTAAAACACTACATCGCCTGTCGCTTCCCCTCGAACTAATATCGCATTGTAAACATCGCTCACCCCGGCAAGCTGGCTGTCATTGCTCACAAAAGTCGGGCAAACAGAAACCTCAACTTTGTCGCCGCGCTTAACCGCCCGCGCAATTAGCTTGGCAGTCCCCCCCTTGCTTTCGCAAAAGGCAATGTCCTCACGGTTCAGCTTTGATATTCCCTCGGCTAAAACCAAAGCATTATCGGGATTCACCCGCTTCCCGAATATAATCGAGGCAAGTATGCAGATTTTTCGGCAAGCGTCGATTCCGTTTACATCGTCGGACGGGTCACGCTCGGCATAACCGTACTCCTGCGCCAATTTCAACGCCTCATCAAACCCCATTCCGTCACGGAACATCTTTGTCAGAATAAAATTAGTCGTGCCGTTGAGAATCCCCGCAATTTCATTTATCGAATCGGCGGCAAGACACTGATTCAGCGGTCTTATAATCGGAATCCCCCCGCCGACACTCGCCTCAAACAGGAATGCGGCATTTTTCTCGCGGGCAATCGCCAACAGTTCCGCGCCTTTTTTTGCAACAAGCTCCTTATTGGAAGTGACCACGCTCTTGCCCTTGAGCAAAAGTGCTTTCACAAAGCTGTACGCCGGCTCAATCCCACCGATTAGCTCTGCAACAACAGTAACCTCCGGGTCATCGAGAATAAGGTTAAAATCCTTTACAAAGCAGTCGGAATAGGCACAGTCGGGGAATTCGCCCGCATCCCTTATTTCCAGAACATATTTCAAGGCAACCTCTTTTCCCAGCCCTGCCTCTATACTTTTCTTGTTTTTGAGGAACACCTCAGCAGTCCCCGAGCCAACCACCCCATGTCCCAAAATCGCTATTTTCATCAGTCCCTACACCTTCTTTATATATATACTTTTTTTAACTTTTTTAATTATAACATCAAAGCTGTCAATTGTCAACTGCAATCTCGCCAAAGTAAAAAGTGATGTCCATGATTTGCTCAACCGATATATCGGCAGAAAACCGACCCGATATTTCGGCATGGATTGCGGTACTCCTGTCCTCGCCCGTAAATAGTATTTCATCATAGATAACACCCGATTCCGCCATAATATCAAGAACCGCACGACAATCCCGCGCAAAAGCTTCAACACTTTCCTGCGGAAAAAACACAACCTGCGCAAAAACGCTGTCGGATTCGCCGATGTCGCTCACTTTTGAGTAAGGCGAATGAGAGTAATCGCTCTCAGTTCTCCCAAACAGCACTACTCTTATATTAATGTCCCTCACGCTTACATTGTCGGGAATTTTCTCCGACAAGTCATTGCGGATTAAATTCCCGAGCATCTCATTGACCACTCCGCTCTCAACAAACAACTCCCCCTGCCCTATCGTCAGTTCCGTTTTTATAACAGAAAAGATTAACGCCGCTAAAGCAATTGCAATCGAAACTATGGCTAATATCAAAGCAAGCGGGGAATTACGACTGACAACCAATTCAGGTTGAATCGCCTGTTCAGCCAATTCCACAACATCAACCTCCTCGGTAATTTCTTCCGGCTCTGAAACGCTGTCAACCTCATCGGCAATACCTTCAATCTCGACAACCTCTTCAACCTCATCATCAACCTCAACTGCCACATTTTCTTCAATCGGCATTTGTAAATCTCCTCATAAGCTCATGCCCTTTTTCAATATAAACTCCCGTACTTGCGGCACTGTACTCGTCAAAAACGCTAACCCCGGAATCCTTGTCGCTAACCCCCGAATCCCAAATCAAGAACGGAACAGGGTCGCGAGTATGAGTTTTCAAGCAAAGCGGCGTAGGATGGTCGGGAGCAATCAAGATTTTCACCCTTTCGCCCTTAAACGCTTTCAGTATACTCCTCAACACAATCTCGTCTATCAACTCAATCGACTTTACTTTATTGGCAAACTCACCTCTATGCCCGCATTCATCGGGTGCTTCAATGTGAATATATGCCAAGTCTTTCCCGTTTTTAAGTGAGTTTATCGCCGCCTCCGCCTTTCCGGCAAAATTTGTATCAATATACCCGGTCGCCCCGTCCACATGGAGTAGCTCCATCTCGGCAATGATGCCGATTCCTTTAAGCAGGTCAACCGCGCTAATCATAGAAGCGTTCAACCCGTACTCTTGCTTAAAAGGCACTAATCCCGCTTTCTTGCCCTCTCCCCAAAGCCATATGCAATTTGCCTGTCCCCCACGCAAAATCTCATAAGATTTTTCCATCATTTCCAATATTTTGCCGGTTCGCTCATTGGCTTTGACATAATCGGCAATCTTCTCCCCGGCAATATCATGTGGAGGTGTCAGCCCTAAGTCTAAATTGCCGTTTTTCCATATCAGACAGTGACGATAGCTAATCCCGGGGTAAAATCTCATAACCTCGCTGCCTAACTCCTTATTAACTCTCGCAATTATATCAGCCGCCTCAGGCGTGTGAATATCATCCGCACAGTAACTGAGCATTTTAGCATCTCTAAAGCACTTTTCGTCCGACAACCTAACAAGGTTGCAACGAATTGCAACGTCATCGGGTTCTAAATCAATCCCCATGCTGACCGCTTCAAAAGGCGAACGCCCGGTATAATACTTCATGGGGTCATAGCCGAGTACAGACAGGTTCGCGACATCGCTCCCCGGGGGGAGTGTATCGGGAACAGTCCGCACAAGCCCTACTTCCGCCTGTCTTGCAAGCGTGTCCATATTGGGTTTGTTTGCGACTTGCATCGGGGTTTTCCCGCCTAATTCATCGCAAGGCAAATCCGACATTCCGTCACATAAAATCACCGCATACTTCATATTTTTACCCTTGCCCTTTCTACAGCAGATTTATTTTCAACTTTAAAAATCCCTAACACATAAATTAACTCCGCACCCCGAACAACTTTCACGGCAATTCGGAGTGACTTCACCTTGATGCGCCCGTTTGTTTTCCCGAATCAAATGCTCGGCAGAAATAAGCATATCAAACCCGCCCCACGGAAGAGGCTCATCGTAATCACGGCGGCGATTAGCTATGTCAACCGGGTCAACTTTACACTCGTTAAATGCCGATTCCCACTTAGAAAAATCAAAATAATCGTCCCACGAGTCCAACGCAGATGAAATTGATTTATTTGAGGAATCCCGCCTGCTTTTGTATACACTGTAAATAACTCTGCCCAACCGCGAGTCCCCCCGCGCCAACACCGCTTCTAAAAAAGACGTATTATACGCCGAACGGCTGAGTTTTACTTTTCGCTTCTCCCTAAAAAGGGATAAAATCAGCTTTTGCCGTCTGTCAGCCTCATCTCTCGAAATCATCGGCTCATATTGAAACGGCGTAAACGGCTTCGGGACAAATGTCGCCAATGATATTGAAACCGATATACCCCTGTTAGGGCCGCACTCCTTGTAAAGGCGCATGATTTTTTCGGTAAGCGTATAAATCCCGACTATGTCCTCATCGGTCTCAGTGGGCAATCCCAACATAAAGTACAGCTTTACCGATGAGTACCCGCCGGAAAAAGCAACTCGGCATCCCTCTAAAATTTCTTCCTCCGTGATATTTTTGTTAATCACGTCACGCAACCTCTGTGTCCCTGCTTCCGGCGCGAAAGTCAATGAGCTTTTGCGAACGCTTTTAATCCGCCGCAAAACCTCTTCATTAAACTTATCAATCCTCAAAGAGGGAAAAGCAAGGTTAATGCTGTTTTTATCGGTATAGTCCGTCAACTTGGTGAGCAATCCCTCAATGTCGGAGTGGTCGCTTGTAGACAACGAGCAAAGCGACACTTCATCATATCCGGTACTTTCACACAGCGACACAGTCTCATTAAGTATTTTCGCGCCGCTTTTTTCCCTGTACGGTCTGCAAATAAAGCCCGCCTGACAAAATCTGCACCCGCGTATACACCCCCTCAGCACTTCGGTAACTGCGCGTTCATGAACAGCTTCAACAAACGGCACAATAAACGACTCCGGAAAAAAGATACTGTCCAAATCTGCTACAATCCTCTTTTTTACAGGATTACGGGATGTCAACCCGTTCACGTATACACCCTCGATTTTAGCAGCTTCGGCATAAAATTCATCACGCAGGGTCGCGCTTTTTTTACATTTGTCAAACAAATCAAGCAGTTCTAATGTCACTTCCTCGCCCTCGCCGATTACGAATATATCAATAAAATCACACAGTGGCATAGGATTACAAGCACACGGGCCGCCCGCAATTACAATCGGGTAAGACACCCCCACAGCCGCATCACGCTCGGACTTTAACACGGGAATCCCCGCCAAATCAAGCATTGCCAATATTGTCGTGTAGCTTAACTCATATTGCAGTGTAAACGCAAGTATATCAAAATCGGCAATCGGCTCCATGCTTTCAATCCCGTATAACGGCACTGAGTTTTCTCGCATCAGCATTTCCATATCGGGCAAAGGCATAAAACATCGTTCACACCAATACTCGCTTCGGCTGTTAATAAGCGAATACAGGATTTTCGCGCCTAAATGCGACATACCTATTTCATAGGTGTCGGGGAAGCAAAACGCAATCCGCAAACTGACTTCCTTTGCATCTTTTACAATTGAATTAACCTCGCCCCCGGTATACCGAGCGGGTTTTTGCACTTTTAAAAGCATATTATCTATATTAATCATAAGACCTATTTTCTCTCACTTTGACTTTCATCGCTTGTAACATCCGATTTAACAAAAGGATTAACAACCCTGCTTTTACCAAGCACTGTATCCAACACGCGCTTAGTCTTGTGTGAAACTGCCGCATCCTCCTTCGGCGCGTTGGAATCGGGCGAATCAAGGGGACTCGCTTCAAATCTGTCATTTCGCTGAAACCCCGACAATATTCGGTTAAAATCCAATTGCGGCGCACTCGGCGGCTCGGGCAACGGGACTGTGTTGAGTTCATCATCCCGCTCAATATCCACAACCTTGCCATCAACCTCAAGCTCAATGTTCGGCTCAACAACATCCGCCACACTGTCCGCAGTCACTTGTATGCTCTCTTGAATACTGTCCCCGCTCACCCTTTCATTGTCATCCGATTTAATCAAATCGCGAATATATGGATTTTGAAGCATCCCCTTTTCATACGGATTTTGCAGCAAAAGTCCCTTGCCTATGCGGGTTTTGGGGCGGCGTTCCTCGGCAGTTTTTTTAGTCTTGCGCGGTGTCCGTGCGGTTACAACTGTAGCCGTATCACCCTCCATGTCTGCCTTTTTGGAAATGTCGGTTTCTCTAAACTCCTTAAATTCAGCGGGTTCGGGTATCATTTGCGCCGTTTCAGCCATTCCGGCCGCTTCTTTTTCGGCAACAGCGAACGCCAATTGAGGCTCGGCGGCATTTAACTCCTTAATTCCGACAGGTGCGACCCCGCGAATAACGCGAACCGTCTTTGCCGGAGGAGCATACGGAATCGGCGCATTCGGCGGAATTGGCGGAATCGGCGGCGAGTAAGCCTCATGCGCCGAGTGCAAATTAGCGGGCTTTCGTTCAATCCGCTCAAACTCAAACTCGCGGACTACAGGCTTTTCACCCGGCTGTTTAGTCTTTGCGGATTTTGCGGGTTTTGCGGCAAAGGCATTTCTCGCCCCCCTGCGATTTTGCGCCGCAAAACTAATCGTGCGGGAATACTCCGCAAAGTTCTCAAAATCGTCCATACTCGCCAAACCCGAAGCAACATTGTCGCGAATAAGAGCCATATACTTATACCAATCCGAAAAGTCCCTCTGATTAATGTCTACGTTGACCCTCTCCGCCATTTCCTTATAAAGCTGGTCGCATCTTGCATAAAGCACAGTCGTATCAACAGTTGAAAGCGATGATTCAGACTCGGCAAGTTTCTCACCCATAATATCAAGGCAGGTTCGCCCGTTTTCAACCCGCTGACAATAATTATAGTCATATTCCTTGTCTTTGAGGTAATATTCATGACAACGGTCGCATTTTTGAATAACCGCGCTACTCTCAAGCAAAACATCTACTTCAAGGTCAATCACCGATTTAAAGCCCTCGGGAATGTAAACCCTTTGAGGTATACGCATTATCGAATTAAAGCTGACAAGGCTGTCCGGCTCATTTGGAATCATGCTTTTAATTGCCGAAAAGACTTCCATAGCCTCCCTGTCCGAATTGCGGGAATCGGCTGTAAAACCAAAGTTGTCATCAACATTAAGTGAGGGCAAAACCTTTTGCATAATATCGCGGCTTAATTTAGCCATCAAGAAAGGGGAATTAGGTGTCCGCAACCCCGAATACACCTTATTTACGGACAATTCGCCGCACCCCATTTCATTTGCCGCAACATTGAAAAGCAGATCGAAATACCCCGCATTGGCAATTGCGACAGAATGACTTTCCACCTTTTTCCCGAAAACAAACTCGGTCTTTTTACGCGCATATTCCTGTGTCTTGATAAGGTTTGTCCATTGATTAATCCCGCGGTTATAGCGATAGTCGCAAAGCCGCTTAAACAAAGCCGATTCAAAAGCACTCCTGCAAGGTGAAAAGCTATCCCACAGGGTCGGTTCATCAATCTTATTTTTGCGGCAAATGTATTCAATCCAAAAATCAACAACGATTTTCTCGAAAACCCCGTGAATGTTCTTTTCAAAATACTTGTGACAAGGGGAAATCGAGTTCCTCAACACAGAAACTTCATCGCGGTTAATCTCGCCGCTCCTCATGCTTACTCTGCACAGCTCAACGCATTTTTCCTTAAAAGGCGCGAAGTCATAAGATATAAACTTGATTAGGTTGTCGGGATAAGAAATGCTGTATATCTCGCTTGAATTTTTCCCGGTTATATTAATCCGATAAGATTGTCGCTTCATAAGCCCCCCTTTTTTTGGAACTGCTCAAAAATCAGTCGTCAGAGATTATTTCGGTTTCGTGAAAATCGTCATCATTGTCAACGGTGATGATTTGCCCGTCCTCGTCTATTTCAATAAGCCGCCCGTCAAACAAGAGCATATCCGGCGCGACCCACCTTAGTTCAAATTCACGTTCATGGCTCAATGTCCCCGCCCTGACACTCCCGAACACTCGCTCACAAGTTAAATTCCACATAGAAATGTCCAAATCAGTCCTCTCAATGTAAAACGATGCTGTGCGATTTGCCTTAGTCTCGGGGTCAACATACGCTACCAGTCTGAACGGAGGCGGATTACCGCTGAGAACGCTGTCCCTGTAGGCAAACTCCACATTGGGAGTTTCACGCAGGTGCAACTCCATTTTAAACGGAATTTGTATCGTAAGGTTCTGCAAGGTTACATACGCCAAAAAAGCAAGCACAAATAAAATCATATAGATTGTCCCCAAAATTACTTTCAGTGACTCGCTCACTCCCGATGCAAAAAAGACAACTGCCGCCGCCAAAAAAGGCGGAAGAATCAAAAACCAGTTCCCAAACCCGTAAACCAGCATTACAAGAACAAGCAAATGCAAAATAAGGGAGGCAATCTTGGTCAAAATCTCTCTCCGCGTGTAAACCATCGCAATCGAAAACATAACATTCACAAAAGTGTACAGCAAAAAGACAGTCGCGGCATTGTCAAACACAAAATGGTAAGCAAATGTAAGCCATGCCACCCACCCCAAAAACCAAACATAGCCCGCCGCCGCAAGGGAAAATCCCCGCCTTGTCCATTTATTGCTGAAAAATTTCAGTATTTTATTAAAAAATGTTCCGTCCTCTCTGTTTTGCTTGCTTAATCTGTTTGCCGAATCCATATGAACACCCCTTCCGAAGATTGTGGAACTTTGTGTCAAGCGGACTGCTCCGCTCTTCTTCAACTATATATTTTAAACCATTAAAACAAAAATGTCAAGGAATTATTTAAATCAAAGAAAAAATGATTTTGAGGAATTGTAAAATTTATGTAAAATTTCAATTTATCTATTGCATTATCATTTTTTTTTTGCTATAATATTTACATTAATTAGGGAAGGAAAGAAATTATTGTGAGAAATAAGTTCTTGGGGCAATTGGAGGCATTGCACGAAATGTTGCTCGAAATGGGGACTCTTGTCCAAATCGGCATTACAAAGGCGGCCGATGCATTAAAGTCGCAAGATAAAGCATTGGCTAAGGAGGTTATCGAGTCCGACAATGAGATTAACCAAATTGAGAAAGATATTGAGGCACTGTGCATGAAAATTCTAATCCGGCAAAATCCGGTTGCCGGGGATTTTCGGTTAGTTTCCTCCGCACTCAAAATGATAACCGATATGGAACGTATCGGCGACCAAGCCGCTGACATAGCGGAAATTTCGACATATTTTGATAAGCCGTTCATAAAAAAGCTGGAGCATATTCCCCAAATGGCGGAAGCAACCATAAAAATGGTAACAGACAGCATAAACGCTTTTGTGAAAAACGATTTGGAATTGGCAAATCAAGTTATCGCGCAAGATGACCTTGTCGATGAATTGTTTACGACCGTCAAAAATGATTTAATCGCGCTTATCGGGAAAGATGCGAACAACGGCGAACAGGCAATTGACCTCATCATGGTAGCCAAATACTTTGAAAGAATCGGCGACCACGCAACCAATATCGCAGAATGGGTAGTGTACTCAATCACAGGGACTCACCCCGACACTGTTGCCGCAAACAATTAGAACCTTCTTAAAGCCCCATTTTTCGCAACTTTTCTACTATCGACCTCCGTATTTCGGAGGTCTTTTCTTTGTTCACGGTGTACAACCCGTCTTTCAACTCCACAACATCGCCCTCTTTCGCATTCCGTGGCAAAAACTTAATGTCAACCTCAAAAAGTTTACCGCAGTCAATGTCCTCTAAAACAGCGATATTCCCCTCAAATCTTTCAATAACAATCATGCCGTCTCCTCCAATATAATATCCGATATAATATTTAACAATCCATCCGGGTTGCTCTCAAACACAATAGTCCCCGAGCGGTCTGTCCGCAAAATTTCATACCCCGCCCCCGCAATCCGCCTTACCACATCATCATTGGGATGATTATAGCGATTGGGCGAGCCGACACTTATTACCGCGTAAGTCCCGTTTACCGCAGATAAAATGCCCCGCCCGCTTGAAGTCGCACTCCCGTGGTGAGCAACCTTCAACACATCTGCCATTATATCAGCTCCGCTTTCGAGGATATAATCCTCTGCCTCCGACTCAATATCGCCCGTAAACAAAAAAGAGTTGTCACCATGATTCAACCTTACAACAACCGAAGAGTTGTTTATGCCGACGAAACCGAACCCGGCTTCCGGCGCGATAATCTCAAACACAGCGTCCCCAAATGTAAATATATCCCCCGCTCTTGCGTAATCAATATCGACCGAATGAGCCTCAACCGCATCGAGCATCCGCATAAAAGCATTGGTCGTGGGGACGTGTTCATCGGGAATTTGCGACATTATCAACATATCCGGGTTTACAGCCTCGATTATCTGCCCCATCCCGCCCATATGGTCAGCATGAGGGTGACTCACTATAATTAAGTCGAGAGTTTCAACGCCGAGCCGCCTTATGTATTGAATCACCGTATCGGCATATTGACTGTCTCCGCCGTCGATTAAAACAGCACTTTCATCAGTAAGAACGAACGCGCAATCCCCTTGACCCACGTCTATGAAATGAACTTGAACAGTCCCTTCCGCCGCACGCGAAACAATCGGCTTGTCGCTTAATCCGAAAAAATCGCTTATCGGGTCTCTGCCGACAAAATTAATCAACGCTGCTACCGCAATCCCTATGATTACAAGGAAAATCGAATAACTTCCCCGATTATTTTTTCCTCCGCTTGCCCGAGGAGATTTTCTGCTTCTTGACGGCATTTTTTCCGCCTCCTTTATTTTGATTGTTTTGAGTACCCTGTTTAGTTAATTGAGCGAGTAACGCTTGATTTTCCGGCTTATGATACTGTAAAAGCCTCCGCTGTACCGTGCGCTTTTCCTCGGTTTTTGCTACGTAAACCGCTTCAAGTGTAAACGGTTCTAACCCCGTATAATACATAGCAGTTGAGATTGTACCCGGAGTGGGATAAAAATCCTGCACCTGTTCGGGTCGGATTCGCCGCTTCTTCAGCCATAAAGCCAAATCCACCGCATCACTAAGTGTTGAGCCGGGGTGAGAAGACATCAAGTAGGGGACTAAATATTGCTCTTTACCCGCCCGCTTTGAACGTAATGCAAATTCCTCACTAAACCAATCATAAACCCCCATTGCGGGCTTCCCCATACAGTAAAGCACATTGGGTTTACAGTGTTCGGGTGCAACTTTCAATTGCCCCGAAACATGGTGTTTAACCAATTCATCAAAAAATTCCCTGTTTTTGTCGAGTTTGAGGTAGTCATAGCGAATACCCGAGCGTACAAAAACCTTTTTAATCCCGTCTGTTTTCCTGAGCCGCCGCAAAATCCGCAAATACTTCTCATGCGAGACTTCAAGTTGCTTGCAAGGCGCGGGAACTAAGCACTTTCGCTTGCACATTCCGTGAGCAATCTGCTTTTTGCAGGAGGGTTGAGAGAAATTGGCAGTCGGCCCGCCTACATCGTGAATATAGCCTTTGAAATCGACATTACCCAAGAAGCTCTCAGCTTCCTTTACAATCGACTTTTCGCTCCTTGTTTGGATTCGCCTGCCCTGATGGAGTGCAATCGAGCAAAAGTTACAAAATCCGAAACAACCGCGCGTCCACGTAATCGAAAATTCTACCTCGCTAATCGCGGGAACGCCGCCTTGGCTCTTGTAGACCGGGTGATATGTCCGCATAAAAGGCAAGTCGTAGATTTTATCCATTTCAGACTCGGTGAGGCTTCTCTGCGGCGGATTCTGTACCAACATTTTTGCCCCGCATCCATCGCCATGCCTTTGGACTATTACCTTGCCGCGTACTTCGTCTTGCTCATTATGCTGAATCGCACAAGCTTTTGCGAAACACTTTTTGTTGGCACAAACCAACTCAAAGCTGTCACACTGTGCCGCATTCATCGGTGTATTCGCAGTATCTGTAATATAGCACGACCCTCGTAAATCTGTAATGGTTGACAGAGTTCCCCCTGCTCCGAGCCTGTCCGCGAGCTGTATCAATGTCAGTTCCGCCATACCGTAAATAAGCAAGTCTGCCCCACTTGAAAACAATATTGAGGGCAACACTTTATCCGACCAAAAGTCATAGTGTGCAAACCGTCTGAGCGATGCCTCCAATCCGCCGATTACTATCGCAGAATCGGGAAAAAGCCGTTTAATCGCCTTGCAATAAGTATTGACTGCATAATCCGGGCGTTTGCCGCCTCTTCCACCGGGGCTGTAGTCATCTATATGCCTCTTTTTGCCTGAAACGGTATAATTGGCAACCATGGAGTCTATATTCCCGCCGCTCACCATAAAACAGTACCGCGGTGTGCCAAGCTCTGTAAAGTGTGAATCCACAGTGGGTTGAGCAATCACCCCGACTGAAAAACCGCAACTTTCTAAAACACGGGAAACGATTGCAATTCCAAAAGACGGGTGGTCAACATAAGCATCGCCCGTGACACAAATAAAATCCAACTGCCCCTCAACTTCATCCCGCGAAATAGCCAAAAATCCCACAGTTCCCCCTACTCTACTACTCCATTACCACTAAAAACTTGGAAGTTGTTTTGCCAAACAAAGTGTCTTCGTCAGGCTAAAATGAGGGAAATTAATTCCCTCTTTTTAGCCCTTGTATAGTCGTTTAACTTAAGAAGTGCTTGAAGATTTGCGTGAAGATTTTTCGTCAGACAAGGCGAATTTTGTGCGAATATCCGCTGATATTTAAGCAAAATTCAACGCAGAGTTGACGAGAGTAGCGG
>WRLX01000013.1 GCA_009777415.1 Oscillospiraceae bacterium | reverse complement strand
AAAGGTAATAATTCTCGGCGAATTTGTTGTAGGATTCTGTGTCAAATGCGGCGTTTGTGACGGGATAAAACAGCAATTGTTTATGGATTCGGCGACCCTTGCGTTTCTTGGAAAGTAGCGTCATGGCAGTCGCCATATTCCCGCCCACGCTGTCCCCGGCGACTGTCAGGGTGTCGAGGCAGGCTGTTATTTTTACCGTTTGCAGTATTCGCGGGACAATAGACAAAACATGGTAACACTGTTCGAGAGCCACCGGGTATTTCACTTCCGGCGAAAGGCTGTACTCGGGGAACAGTACAATCGAATTTGTCCGTGCGGCTAATTCCCTGACCAATTTTTCGTGGGTGTGGAAATTGCCGAACACCCAACCTGCTCCGTGTATGTAAATTATGATATTTGGATTTTCCGTGATATTTTCGGGGATTACGCAATAAAGCGGAAATTCTCCGAATCCGTTTGTTTTGACTTTAAGGCGCGATACCTCCGCGGGGCGTTTGCAAATGGGCGAGTTTTGCAATTCGTCCAATTTTTTACGCCCTTCCTTCGGCGGTAATTGAAATATCAGCGGCGGGACGGCAGCCGAATCGCATACCTCAATCGCCGCTTGCTCTAAGGGAATTCGTTTTTCCATGTGACACCTCTCAAAATTTAATATTAACACGCATATTATATGATTGTTAAGGCGTTTTGGTGAATTATTTTTTGAAAATTTTGTAAATTCTATTGAAAAAAAGAAAAAATTGGTGTATACTAACTATCGGTAACTTTCTAATTTAGAAGCTGCGTTCATAGGCGGTGTGCCGTAGAAACGAGCAAATTTTTTGTCAGACAAGGCGAAATTTTTGCGAATATCCACTGATATTTAATAAAATTTCAACGCAGTATGGCGGAAAATTTGCCGTTTATGCGGTGCGATTGACTATGAACACAGCTTCTTAGCAATGATGCACAAGAGTGCAGAAAGGATTGGGTAAAATAATAATGAAATTCGGTTACTTTGACGATGCTAACAAGGAGTATGTAATTACAACTCCGCAAACTCCTTACCCGTGGATTAACTATCTCGGGACGCAGGGTTTTTTCTCGTTGATTTCCAACACGGCGGGGGGATACAGCTTTTATAAGGATGCGCGGCTTCGCAGGATTACACGCTATCGCTATAACAATGTCCCCGTTGATATGGGCGGGAGATACTTTTATATTAACGACAATTCCCATGTTTGGAATCCCGGTTGGTCGCCCGTGAAAACCGCGCTTGACTCTTATGAGTGCAGGCATGGGTTAGGCTACACTGTTATAAAAAGTGCTTCAAGGGGGATTGAGGCAAAGGTGACTTTTTTCGTTCCGCAGGATTTTGACGGCGAGGTTCAAAAAGTCACTTTGACAAACGCAACTAAGGATTTTAAGAAAATAAAACTGTTCAGTTTTGCCGAGTGGTGTCTTTGGGACGCGCAGGACGATACGACTAACTTTCAGCGCAATTTTAACACAGGCGAGGTTGAAATTGAAGGCTCGACAATTTTTCACAAGACCGAGTATAAAGAACGGCGCGACCATTTTGCGTTTTACTCTGTTAATGCAAAGCTGTCGGGTTTTGATACGGACAGGGAGCGTTTTATCGGACTGTACAACGGATTCGGCGAAGCGCAAGTGCCGTTTAAAGGCACTTCGACTAACTCGGTCGCCGATGGTTGGTCGCCTGTGGCATCGCATTATATAGAAGTGGGAATAGAACCGGGCGAGAGCAAGGATTACATTTTCGTCCTCGGATATGTTGAGAATGAGTTTGACGAGAAATTCACCGATGACTTAAAAGAGGGCGACAAAGTCTTCGCTTCGGGCAAATCAAGCAAAAACATTATCAACAAGAAAAAAGCCTATGAAATGATTGCAAGGTGTGACACTGCCGAAAAAGCGGACAAGCTTTTTGAGGAACTGAGGGTTCACTGGAACGCGCTGTTAAGTCAATACAGTGTAGATTCCCCCGATGAAAAGCTAAACCGCATGGTGAATATTTGGAATCAGTATCAATGCATGGTTACGTTTAATATGTCGCGTTCTGCATCTTATTTTGAGTCCGGGATTGGGCGGGGAATGGGTTTCCGCGATTCTAACCAAGACTTATTGGGATTTGTTCATCAAATTCCGTCAAGAGCGCGAGAGAGGATTCTCGACCTTGCCGCGACAATGCTTGAGGACGGAGGTGCGTATCACCAGTATCAGCCGCTCACTAAAAAAGGCAACCATGAGCTTGGCTCGAATTTTAACGATGACCCGCTGTGGATGATTCTCGCTGTTGCGGCTTATATGAAAGAAACGGGCGACTTTGCAATTCTTGACGAAGTAGTCCCTTATGAAAACAAGGAAGAGCTTGCCGACACACTTCTTGACCACGTTAAACGCGCTTTTAATCACGTCTGCAACAAAAAAGGGCCGCACGGATTGCCGCTTATAGGACGCGCGGACTGGAATGACTGTCTTAACCTAAACTGCTTTTCAGACACTCCGGGGCAACCGTTTCAGACTACTACCTCAAAGGACGGTAAGGTTGCAGAATCGGTCATGATTGCTTGTATGTTCGCTTTTATCGGGCCGGAATATTCCGCAATGTGCCGCATAAAAGGAAAAGCCGAGCAAGCAGCGGGCAATGCCGACTGTGCCGCAGCTTTTGAGGAGGAGGCTAATCGCGCCGATTCTGAAATTGAAAAAATGCGCAGTACCGTTATGGAGCATGGTTTTGACGGTGAATGGTTCTTGCGTGCTTATGATGATTTTGGGAAGAAAATCGGCTCGCATGAAAACGAAGAGGGGAAAATCTTTATTGAGCCGCAAGGATTCGCCGTCTTGTCCGGATTGGGCAAGGAAGACGGGAAAGATATTAAGACGTTGGAAAGTGTTGACAAATATCTTAATACAGAACACGGCTTAGTGCTGAACAATCCTGCTTTCAGCCGTTATTATATCGAATATGGCGAGATTTCCACCTATCCGGGCGGATATAAGGAAAACGCGGGAATCTTCTGCCATAATAACGCATGGATGATTTGCGCCGAGGCAGAGGCGGGCAGGGGGGATAAAGCGTTTGAGTATTATTCCAAGATTGCACCCGCATTTCGCGAAGAAATAAGCCACTTGCACCGCACAGAGCCGTTTGTATATGCGCAGATGATTGCCGGCAAGGACGCACAGCGGCACGGTGAGGCGAAAAATTCATGGCTTACAGGGACGGCAGCTTGGAATTTCGTTGCGGTTTCGCAGTATATTTTAGGGATTCACCCACAGTATAACGGGCTTAAAATTGAGCCGTCAATCCCCTGCGAGTGGGACGGGTTTAAGGTAACAAGAGTCTTCCGCGGCGCAACGTATAACATTACGGTGAAAAATCCCGACCACGTTTGTAAAGGTGTCGTTAAACTGACTGTTGACGGAGTTGACGTTGACATTGAGAAAAACGGCAACATTATTGAGGCGTTTAAGAATGGAACGCATGAGGTTGAGGTTGTGTTGGGTGTTAGTTAAAGGGTAAAGTTTGAATAATAGCGGAGGTGTCACCGACTTCGCCGGTGACACCTCCGCTTGACAGGCTTATTCATGGAGGCTTTGTGTCTCAGAAAGGACATGGTCATAAGTTTGAAAAATAAGAGAGGGCAAACCACCATGCCGCAAATTTCATTGTATTTTGTGCAGGGTGGGGCGGCATGGTCATAAAAATAAAAAAGTTGCCGTGCATTGTGTGTGCATGGCAGCTTTTTTATGCTCACAGGGGAAAAATTTTGCCTTGTCTGACAACAGAACTCCTGCGCCAAACTTGTAAATTTCATTTCGTGCCGGACTCTCAGCTAATGGGGCAGCTTTTCCCAGTTACTTCCTTGTATGCTTTGGCGAATTTTGCTAAGTTTTCAGGTGAATCCGGCGCGTCCGCAGCTTGTTGGCTTGCCATTCCCGTAAGCATAGCCATACGCATTGTCGCACTCAGTCCGCCCGCTTTTTTAGCGGATTCGTAAATAGCCGTAAGTTTTCTTGCCATTGATGTTTACTCACTCCCTTTTTAGTAATTATTGCTTTGTTGTTGGTATACCAAACTATCCATGCCAACCAAATACTTGAGAATTTCAAGTACGTCAAAGATATTGGGTTTATTCGGCACTGCGCGGTCTTCGACAATCAGCGCGGCGGCGAGCGCGTTGGAACATTCGTTGATTCTGCTGTTCATTCCGACTATGCTTTTGAGGATTTCAAGCGCGTCAAAGATTGTGGCGTTTTCGCCGGAAAGGATGTAACCCGCTTTCCCGGCTGTAGGAGCGTTGCAATTCCCGCAATCGCAGTTGTTAAGAGGACACGCACACGGGGACTCATTACATAACTCGCAAGGCTCAGGGACGTTGCTCAGTGTGATGTCAATCGGGATTATTACAGCCTCAGGCTCAATCGGTTCGGGTTCGGATAAATCGTCCGCTTCTTCCACACCGGGCGGCTCTTCATCAATGCCGAGTACATCAATGTAGTAGCGTGCTTCCCCGGTAATGTTAATCTCGCCGTATCCGTCAACAACCATAAAGAAAAGCGTAGAGCCGACGGGGATTGCGTTGTCATAGTAATATCCGTGATAGTACCATGAGTGAATTGTGTTGTCGAGATTAACCTCGTTGTTTTCGTCAATATAATATTCCTCCCAAACAGAGCCGTACCCATCCTGTACAACCGCACGAATGCGGTTGGCAAAATTCGGGAGCGGCATATTGGAATTACTTGTAATATAGCCGTCGATTACTATAACTGAATTTGCGGGGATTTCTTCGTTGGTTCTGAATTCAATCCTGTTTCCCGCTAAGTTAAAACCAATATCGAATATTCCCGCGGTTGCCGAGTTTGCAAGCGGGCATACGCAGGTGAGACCGCATATATCGCAGCATATGCAAAGCGTGCGTTCACAAACTTCGCAACATATGCACGGATACTCGTTGCAATCCCAACAGCGCAGACAGTAAGCACAATCACCGCAAAATTCGCTTCTCTCAAGGCAAATACAGCAACTCGCGCAAGGCTTGCCGCATTCGGCGAATCTCTTACAGCAAACCCAGCAACACGGTCTGAAACAAGAAGGGCAGTTGTCGGGGCAATCGTCAGTACAGTCACAGCATTCGCCTGTACACCATTGGAATGCCCAACAGCAAAGTTCGCATTCACTGCACCTCTCAAAAAGACAGTATTCACATTCGCCGCATTCGCAGAACACTCCGTCGACACCAAAAATGCTGAACGTAACCTCAATGCTGTTAATAGTCGGCGCGGGTGAACCGGGGAGCGAGAATGAATCGCCGTTGCCCCCTCCGCGAATCGTGCTGACTTCAGTCAGCAACCTTGACGGCTCATACCAACCGTTCCATAGTTCGGACAAGGCATAAAATCCCGTATAAAAGGGGTAATCCTCACCAAAAATCGATGCGTAGGCAGGGCTGTTAAGTGCGTTAAATTCATTATTGATTATAACGCTGTCGTACCTTATAATTGCATTGTAGAAACTCCAATGCAATTCGGGCGAGTCTTTAAAAGCACAGTCATTACGCGAGCAATTGGACTCGCTGCCCGTACAGAAATTGCCATTTTCCTCCATGAGGGCAAGGCTTACTATTCTTGAGGTTCCGATGTTTTCTATTCTCACGGTATGCGGTCCGCTGTTTTCGTTTATTGAAACAGATTCGCTTTGCCAAGGATTGTGATTGTTCCAGCTTATGTTATCCCGCGCTTTAAGGCGGAGCGTTACAGGTTCGCGCTGTGCAGGTTCATTTTCCTCTGACTCAACTGCCGTTGGTGTTGATGTAAGTATTATTGCGATTGCAAGAAGCACCGAAAGCATTGTTTTCATATTTTTACCCATGCCCTTTCTGCACAAATGTGCCAATCTCCTTAATTATACTACCTTTTATTAAGATTGTCAATGATTTTAAAAAATAATAAAAAGTAAATTGACAAAAATAAAGCGGTGTGTTATAATATACGATAATTAAACCTTGAAACTAAGAAATGGTAAGGAGATTTTGTTATGGCTGTTATCTGTCCCGAGCTTTCGCACACCTTTGGGGAGTACTTAATCATTCCGGGTTATTCTTCCAAGGAATGCACTACAGAAAATGTTTCGCTTAAAACTCCGGCGGTAAAATTCAAAAAAGGAGAAAAGCCGTCAATAACTTTGAGCATTCCGCTCGTGTCCGCTATAATGCAGTCTGTTTCCGACAACAATATGGCGGTTGCTTTAGCCCGCGAAGGGGGAATGTCGTTTATATTCGCCTCACAGACTGTCGAGAAAGAAGCGGAAATGGTGGCAAAAGTAAAAAGCTATAAGGCGGGGTATGTTCAAAGCGATTCCAACCTTAATTCCGATACTACTCTTGCGGACGTGCTTGCGTTAAAGGAAAAAACGGGGCATTCCACAATGGCGGTTACCGAGGACGGAACAGCTAATTCAAAGCTGTTGGGGATTGTCACCGGGCGGGATTACAGAATATCGCGGATGCCGATTGACACACCTGTAAGCGAATTTATGACTCCTTTTAAATCGCTGATTACCGCACCTGACGGCACTACACTTTCAAAAGCCAATGATATTATTTGGGAGCATAAACTAAACTCTCTCCCTATAGTAAGCGATGACGGTAAACTGAAATATTTCGTGTTCAGGAAGGATTATGAGGAGCATAAGGAGAATATGGACTCGTTGCTCGACGACGAAAAACGCTACCGTGTCGGCGCGGGAATTAACACTCGCGATTACTCCGAGCGCGTACCCGCACTTGTTGAGGCGGGGGCGGACTTGCTTTGTATAGACAGTTCCGAGGGATTTTCCGAGTGGCAGAAAACCACACTTGACTGGATAAAATCCCGCTACGGCGATAAAGTCAAGGTCGGCGCGGGAAATGTTGTTGACAGAGAGGGATTTAGGTTTTTAGCCAATGCAGGCGCGGATTTTATCAAAGTCGGCATAGGCGGCGGCTCAATTTGCATTACCCGCGAGCAAAAAGGGATCGGCAGGGGGCAGGCGACCGCGCTTATTGAGGTCGGTGAGGAACGCAACAGGTATTATGAGGAAACCGGGATTTATATTCCGATATGCTCAGACGGCGGAATAGTCCATGATTACCATATGACACTTGCGTTGGCTATGGGTGCGGACTTTATCATGCTCGGCAGGTATTTTTCGCGGTTTGATGAATCGCCGACAAACAAGCTGATGATTAACGGCTCTTATGTTAAGGAATACTGGGGCGAGGGTTCAAACCGCGCACGCAACTGGCAGAGGTACGACATGGGGGGGGATGCATCAAACGGGTTGACTTTTGAGGAGGGGGTAGACAGCTATGTACCGTATGCCGGTTTGCTTAAAGATAATGTAACCCGCTCATTGTCCAAAGTTCGCTCGACAATGTGCAATTGCGGCTGTTTGACTATACCCGATTTGCATACGAATGCAAAGCTTACGTTAGTTTCCCCGACAAGTATAGTTGAGGGCGGCGCACACGATGTTATACTCAAGGAGAGCAGAGCGGGCAGGGTAGAGTAAATTTAGAGTTGCAGAAAGGACAAGGGTAAAAGATTGGAAGCAAGTCTACGTAAATGCGGAAAACGAAGCTTTCAACAGCACGTTGTGCAGAAAGGACAAGGGTAAAAGATTGGAAGCAAGTCTACGTAAATGCGGAAAACGAAGCTTTCAACAGCACGTTGTGCAGAAAGGACAAGGGCAAAAGATTGAAATCAAGTCTACGTAAATGCGGAAAACGAAGCTTTCAACAGCACGTTGTGCAGAAAGGACAAGGGTAAAAATGGGATATCTTGCATTATATAGGAAATACCGACCGCGAATTTTTTCGGAGGTAATATCACAGCCGCATATTACAATCACCCTGCAAAACCAGATTAAATCAAGCAGGGAGGTTCAGAGGATTGCACACGCATACTTGTTCACCGGTTCACGGGGGACAGGTAAGACTACTTGTGCGAAAATCCTCGCTAAGGCGATTAATTGCCTTAATCCCGACAGCGGTAGCCCGTGCCTTGAATGTGAGTCATGCAAATCCGCCGATAATTCCCCTGATGTACAGGAGATTGACGCGGCATCCAACAACGGCGTTGAGGACATCCGCGCATTGCGGGAAGAAGCGGGATACCTCCCCGCCGAGTTGAAGTATAAAGTCTATATAATTGACGAGGTTCATATGCTTTCAACAAGCGCGTTTAACGCCTTGTTAAAGACATTGGAAGAGCCTCCGCCCCATGTGGTGTTTATACTTGCGACAACCGAAATACACAAAATCCCCGCCACAGTGCTGTCGCGGTGTCAGCGGTATGAATTTAACCGAATTAACAGTGAGGACAGCGCGAATACTCTTATTGAAATTGCCGCAAAAGAGGGAATAACTCTCGAAAAAGATGCGGCCCTGCTAATCTCGCGGCTTTCCGACGGGGGAATGAGGGACGCGCTGTCACTCCTTGATGTCGCCGCATCTGAAAACACAGTCATAACACAGCAGATTATACGCGATTGTGCGGGGATTGCCGGGAAAGAGCATCTTTTTGCCATAACCGATGCAATTGCGGGAGGTGACGGGAAATCCGCTTTAACAATAACATCGGGGCTTTACGCAAAGTCAAAAGACCCGACACGCTTGATTGACGAGCTGTTACAGCATTTTCGCAATCTGATGATTGTTAAACTAATGCCGGGCGATTTCTCACTTTTAACCGTTTTGCAAGAGGAAATCCCCGATTATAAAAGGCAAGCGGGTTTGTTTACTATTGAGCGAATCATGGATTGTCTTGATAAGCTTGAGGACTGCTTGAGATTAAAAGGCAGAAAGGTTGAGGCTGAGATTTGTTTGATGAGGCTTTGTATAGGGGAATCCCCGACATTATCGGCAGTGGCATCGCCGCCTTCCGCGAGTGCAACTCCGCCATCGCCTCCACCACCGCGGGAACTCCCTCCGTCACCTGTGGCGACACATTCCTCCGAGAGGGAGGCTATTGGAGTTCCGAGTGAGACGTTGCCATCTCCTCCTCCGCCGCCACCACCTCCTCCACCTCCGCCGCGGGAACTCCCACCACCGCCGCGTGAACTCCCTCCGTCGCCTGTGGTGACCCCTCCCTCCGAGAGGGAGGCTTTGGGAAACAGGGCATTTCCCGAATGGCAGGAAGTTCTTTGTCGGTTGGATGCGTTTAAGGCTGCTATGCTTGAGGAAGCTTTGGCTTGTGTCAGCGGCAATGCGATTGTGGTTACGGGCGAACCTAATTTGGAGTACTTTTTTGATAATCGCGATAATACTGCCGCAGTCGAAAAGGCTGTCCGCGAAGTGACCGGGCGGGATTGCAAGGTTGTGTTTGACGGGCAACCGGGGGTTGACAATTTGTCATTTACCTCACCCGCAGTCGGAAAAGTACCGGAAATACCTAAAATTGAGCAATTTTTATCCGAAGCAACGGCATCGGGAATACAAGTTACCCAAATATAAAACAAGGAGAAGGAACGAAATGTACAGTTTGCCGAATAAATTACAGGGCTTTGTGCCGTATAAACCTCTCACAGGAGAATATCGGGTCAGGCTCGATGTCAATGAGAGCTACCACGAGCTTCCCACAGATGAAGTAATACACGCGGTAATGGAAATTGGGCGGGTAAAACTCAATCGTTATCCCGACCCTTATGCAACAGATACGATTAATGAGTTTTCAAACCTGTTCGGTACGGAATCACGCTATGTAACCGCCGGGAACGGCTCTGATGAGCTAATCGGACTGATAGCGGCGGGATTGCTTGAAAAAGGAAGCAAGGTTTTGACTCTCTCTCCCGATTTCACTATGTACGGCTTTTATTCAAGGTTGTACGAGCTTGAAGTTGACGATTTGCCGAAAAATACCGACTTTGAGGTTGACATAGACGAAACGCTGGAATACATCAACAATAACAATATAAAGTGCCTGATGTTTTCAAACCCCTGCAACCCTACTTCACTCGGGGTTGAAAAATCCGAAGTAATGCGGTTGGTCGTCGAGGCGGGGAAAAAGGGTGTATTGATTGTTGTTGACGAGGCTTATATGGACTTTTGGGATGAATCACAGTCAACGCTGAACGAAGTAAGCAATTACGATAACTTGATTGTTCTGCGTACTTGCTCTAAATCGGTTGCGCTTGCCGGGATTCGGCTTGGATTCGCAGTCGCCTGCGAAAGGATTACAAGCGCGTTGAAAACAATCAAGTCGCCTTTTAACGTCAACTCATTAAGTCAAGCAATCGGCGCAGCTGTTTTATCGGACACAATAGGCTACAGAAAATCAATTGCGCATATTAAAGAAAGCACAAATACGCTCGCGTTGGGGCTTCTCGGGCTTAGTAAATTAGGTGTATTCGAGAAAATCTACGACACTAAAACCAACTTTGTATTTGCCAAGGTTGAAAAAGCGGTTGAAATTTATGAATTTTTGTTAGAACGCGGAGTTGCCGTAAGGTGTTTCCCGCCCAATCATCTCAGAATTTGCGCAGGGACTCGTGAGGAAATGAACATTTTATGTAGGGAATTGGCAGTATGGCAGATTCAAGAGTTAGAGGGATGATTTATTAGACCTCCACGAAAATCCACTCGCGGTTAGTTTCCGTGGAGGTCTATTTTAAAATGTCCCTTGACGGCTAACACAATTGTGATGAGCAACCCCGACAGCAAAAAGAGCATAAGCATAGTTTCCAAATCGTCTGAGCTTGCCGAAACTTGCTCGCTCAATTCAAAGAGGTAGCTTTTGCCTATGTCGAATGAGTTGTTCAGTATGTGGATTGCAATTGCAGGCTTGACCGAGTTTGCCCTGACTGCGACGATTCCAAGGATTACTCCTGCGACTGCGGCGTAAAGAAACTGTGTTAGATTCCCGTGGAACGCCCCGAAAAGCACCGCTGTTATTATTATAGCTTTGCGTTCGCCCAATTGCCGCAGAGGTTTTAACAGCATATGCCTGAAAATAAACTCCTCGGCAATCGGCGCGATTATTCCTACAAAAAAAAGCATTATCACCCATTGGCTTTGGCTTTTCGGCATAACATCGCTGAAAACATCGTTTAACCCATTTGTTCCGAAGACAGAAGTGAAAAACTCGGCAATAGCGTGGTTGACTATGCTTGCGAGCGTCACCAGCGAGTACATTGACATAAACAAAGGGACTATTGTAAGCCAATCAGTTTTGTCGGGGAGATTTGGGCGTTTTATATGCTTTTTGAATACCGCCCCCAATATTGCAAGAATAACAATCGGCGGAGTGTATACTATTATGTCGTTAATCAACCACATTAAAGCGTATTCCATCATATTTTCATTACCGAGTGTATAATTCCCGCTATAATTCCTCCGGCAAAGCTGTCAACCGCCAATATAAGCATTATTATGACGGGGATGCTTGTGAAAAAAAGCAAGCTCTTTTTTTTCGCGCTTATTTCGCTGAACGGATTGTCCGCTTTATATGATTTCAGCCGTGACAACTTTTTGATTGCAAGGACGATTCCCGCTATAATCAGCAAAAACGAGAACGCGATAAAAATCCCGAACACCGCTAACACTAATGTTTCTTCTTGTGTTTGCGCCGCCTTGACAGTTCCAGTCGTCATACCGTCCAACATGAAATCTTTAATGGTTTCCGTTGAAAGGAACAGCATTACAACAGCCGCCAATGAATTAAACATTGCGTGTAAAAGTGTCGCGGAGAAAATCGAACCCGTTTGAATCGTGATATAAGCTAACACAATCCCCAAAATGAATGCGTAAAAAAACTGCTGAAAATTCCCGTGCATTATTCCGAAAAGGAATCCCGTGACGATAATCGCAAAGCCGTTGCCATAGGGTTTAAGCGCGTTCAGCATAAGCCCGCGGCACATAAACTCCTCAAAAATTGCGGCGGCAAAAACCATATAAATAAACAGTGCGATTCCGCAGACTATATTCGGCGGAATAAGGCTGTTCATTGTCCCGAATGAGCGTTCAAGCGTTTCATTCTGTGATGATTCGGGTTGATAAAACTTTGTAAAAATCCAAGCTATAAAAAGCGCGGTTAAATTTGCCATTTGACCTAAACCGTATATTGCCGGGAAATTGCCGAGAGCTTTTGTCAATCTTTCCGGCTTTTTATATAATTGTGAAAGTTTCTCACGGTTTTCGCCCCGCAGTATAATCAACGCCGATATAATCGGAATGGCATATAAAAAGATTCCGGACAGCACTAACCGCAAAATATATTCTGCGGTAATTCCGAGTTGCTCTGACATAGTTACATGGATATACCTTAAAGCCAACGTGCAGACCAATCCGCTTATAAAAAAGATTGTCATTATCAGCCCTAATTTAAAACATATGCCCTTGTAATCCTTAATTTTGGCGGTAGTTTCCATTTTTTACCCATGCCCTTTCTTCACAAGTGTTCTCTGAAAATTCGTTTTCCCATTTACCGATGATTAATCTCCAAGCTTTTACCCATGCCCTTTCTTCGCAAGCTGATTAATTAAACAGCGGCGATACGGGTTTGTCCTCGTGAATACGGTCAATGGTGTTCGCAAACAGCTCCGCAGTGTCAAGCACTTTGATTTTATCAATAAGCTTGTTCCCCGGAATATCTATAGTATTGAGCAAAACAAGCTCCTTTATATAGGAGTCTTTAATACGCTCTATTGCGGGACCCGACAAAACTCCGTGGGTAGCCGAGGCATAGACTTCTTTCGCTCCGCCTATTTCTATTACTGCTTTGGCGGCATTGCATAGAGTTCCCGCAGTGTCAACCATGTCGTCTACGATTATAACGTCCTTGCCTTTAACATCGCCTATTATGTTCATAACTTCGCTTGAGTTTGCCTTTTGTCTGCGCTTGTCGATAATAGCGAGACCTGTCCCGATTTTTTCCGACATATTGCGTGCGCGTGTAACCGAGCCTAAGTCCGGCGAAACGCATATTGTGGTTTCCGGCTTGAATTGTTTCTTAAAATATGCCGCAAGAAGCGGAACACCTTGCAGATGATCTAAGGGAATGCTGAAAAATCCCTGTATTTGAGGGGAGTGCAAGTCCATTGTCAAAATTCTGTCCGCGCCTGCCGCCGTGATTAAATCTGCGACAAGCTTTGCCGAAATTGCATCGCGGGCTTTTGCTTTCCTATCCTGTCGCGCATAGCCGTAGTAGGGGACTACAGCAGTGACTACCGATGCGCTTGCACGTTTGAATGCGTCAATCATGATAAGCAGTTCCATCAAGTTATCGTTGACGGGTTCGGAGGTTGACTGCACCACAAAAACGTGCGAACCGCGGACGGTTTCTTTTATGCTGACCGAGATTTCCTTGTCCGAAAATCGCTCTACAATTGCGCCTCCGAGAGGGATTCCCAATTCTTCGGCGATTCTTTTCCCGAGTGCGGGATTTGCGTTTGCGTTGAAAATTTTAATATCTTTACCGCGAGTATTCATTTTTTTACCCATTCCTTCCTTCATTAAAAATTTTTTTATTTTTCTTATTTTCCCGTTTGTTTCTTTTTCCTTAAATGGTTTTTCTTAAAGTTTTCCTTTATGTTTAGCGGGCCGCGTTCAATCGCCAAACTGTCTGCCGGGATGTCTTCGGCAACGGTAGAGCCGGCGGCAGTCATTGCGTTTTCGCCGATTTTTACGGGTGCAATCAAGTTAGTGTTGCAGCCTATAAATGCGTTGTCGCCGACAGTCGTGCGATACTTGTGGATTCCGTCATAATTTGCGGTTACGCACCCGCAACCGAAATTGACCCCATTGCCCACATCGCTGTCCCCAATGTACGTAAGATGTGCGATTGATGTTTTTTCGCCGATTACGGAATTTTTGACTTCTACAAAATCGCCGATTTTTACGCCTTTTTGCAGGACACTGTTAGGGCGGATATGCACAAACGGCCCTATTTTGGCATTGTCTTCAATAGTCGATTCAAACGCTTGTACATTATTGAGCGTGACATTGCTCCCGATTTTACAGTTTTCAATAACCGTATTCGGTCCGATTATGCTGTTCTTGCCTATGACAGTATCACCTTTTATAATAGTACCCGGCAGTATTACGGTATCCTTTCCGATGATTACGTTTCTTCCGATAAAACTCTCGCCCGTTATATCAACGCCGTTGTCCAAATGAGTACCTATAACCGATTCCGCCGCAATTTTATTAAGCTGTCTCAGCCCCCTGCGGTCGTTTGCACCCAATACAATATCGCTGTTGTCGGTTTTGTATGCCCCCGACTTCGGAAGCAATCCTATAGTATCGGTAAGATAATACTCGCCGTTTTTGTTTTCATCGGTCAGTTTAGGCAATGTGTCGAGCAGTGCGGCGGCATTAAACCAATACGCGCCTGAATTGACTTCCGTGATTTTTCTTTGCTCATCGGTGCAATCCTTATTTTCGACTATGCTGATACAATCTCCGTTGCGCAAAATTCTCCCGTACCCTTCTGGGTTTTCTATGTCCGCAGTAATTACCGCCGCATCAAGATTCAACGCTTTGAGCGATTTATACGATTTGCCTATTGTTTCGGGGTCTATAAAAGGCGCGTCCCCGCATAGTATAAGAACATTCCCGTCCAAGCTTCCCGAATCTTTTATTTCGCTCAAAAAGGATTCCGCCTGCATAACGGCGTGACCCGTTCCCTTGCGTTCGGATTGCAGAAAAGTTTTAATGCCCGGATGTTTTTCAAGCTCTTTTTCAAGCAAATCGGCATTGTTCCCGACAATTACCGCTATATTGTCGATTCCCGCCTCGACTGCCGAGTCTATTACCCATTCAAGCATAGGCTTAAACAGCACTTCCATAAGAACCTTAGGTTTATCGGATTTCATTCGCTTCCCGTCCCCTGCCGCGAGAATTATGCAGGATTTTCCACCGTCTTTTTGCATACAAATACCACCCTTTCACTCATTTCGCTTGCCGGATTTTCAGTCAGAAAATCATAGCATCCTATTACATCAAGCCCCGCTTGTTCACAAAGCTCGCGTACTCTGTCCAATCTGTAAGCCCTTTCCACATTGCATTCGCGCCGACGAGTATATTTACCGTCCGCACCCTCTGAAAATATATTGAGCGTCATTACCGTTGTTCCGCCGCCGGCATACACATGGTTGCGGACACAGTAAACATTGTCTTTTTCTTTAAAGGTGTCCGATACAAATATATTTCCGGCAAAGATTGTCTTATGACAGTAAACTGTGTTCATATCGAACACAAATACGCCACCCGGATTCATAAAAAGCGACACCCTCTCAAACGCGGAAGACAAGTCTTCATCGCTCAACAGATGGTTCAGCGCATCGAATGTACAAATTGCCGCATCTACAGTCCCGTACAAGTCCAACATTGTCATATCTTGGCAGATATATGTGATTTTTTCATGCTGTTTTGCGTTAGACAGCATTTCGGGCGATATATCAACGCCGATTACATCCCAGCCGAACTCAGCCATCATCTGCGAAACAGTTCCCGTTCCGCAGGCTAAATCAAGGAGGATTCCGCCGTTTACACCGTTTTTGCGGATTGTGTCATCGCAATATTCCGCTAAGTCATTGTATCTGAATCCCTCGACTATGCGGTCGTAGAATTGTGCAAATTCGTCATAGTTTGAAACTTTTTCACGACTTTCCTTCATTATGACCATGCCTTTCCGACACCAACGAGTGAAGACTCATCGTGTCTACGCCCCTGCTCACCGGCGAAGCCGACGACACCGGGCGTTTTCTTCAAACTTTGCCGTTATCATCAGTCTTTTCGGAATCTTCAATATTTGCGGCATTTTGAACGCCGAGTCTCTTAAAAACAACGTCATACCCGCCGTTTCCGAATTGAAGCGAGCGGTTGATACGGCTGATTGTCGCAGTTGATGCACCCGTCATTTTGACAATATCGTTGTAAACGTGTTTTTCGTAGAGCAGATTTGCCACGTACAGCCTTTGGGAAATTGCGGCAACTTCATTCATCGTGCAAATATCATCGAAAAATGCGCGGCACTCTTCCTCCGTTTTTAACTGCAACACAGCTTTATAAAGATATTCGGCGTGTGTTTTTTCCAATTTTTTCATCATATACTCAATGCGTGATTTGCCGCACACGCTGACCAACAGCGAAAATTACAGCTTTCACTCGTTCCTTTCTTGATTTTTTTCAGACTTCCGCGGAGGTCTGTTTATTGGAAGTAAGGGTGTAATACCCGCCCCTTGGGGTGGCTCTCTCGCCCGCAGGCGAGGGGTGCAGGGCTTGCCCTGCGGTGTTACCTTAGATTAGTTTAACATGACAAAGCAAAAAAGTCAACAAATTCCACGTAAGAAGATGTAACAAAACTTTCTTAAGAAGTTGCAAAAAATTTGTTGACTTTGTAAATTTTTTATGTTATGATAATAATGCGTATAAATGTTCCTATGTGAAATTTAGGTGAATTTTAATAAAAAACAACTGAATTTCAACAAAAATTTTGATGCGGGGGAGAGCGACAAATGCCGAACAAAGGCAGATTTAAAGCGGATTATGACCATGATTCCGATTTTGGACACCCCAAATCGCCGACACTTCAGCCGACTTTTATTATATTAGTAATAGCGATTGCTGTTGTTGTCGTGATGATTTGTACGCTTCTTTACCTTTTCTTTTCGGATTCTTTTTCGGGGGAGGGAGAAAATGCCATTCTTGATTTGCAGGAAATCGATGCGCCGCCGCCGCAGGGTGCTATTGTAGCCGACCCTGAACTTAATGAAATTTTCCCCGACAGTGAAGTATCCGATGTTTCGACCCAAGCCGAAAAAACTCTTGAGCGGAATGAAGAGACGGCTTTTGAGCAGACGGCATTCGCATATACAGACGGTTATGAACCCGGATTCTTTATAGGTACGCTGTTTATCGGTGACTCGATTTTTACGGGGATTGACGCATACAGGTTTATGCCTTCCGATAATGTTTTTGCGAGAGTCGGAATAAGCGCGTTTGATGCGGTGACAGCCGAGATTAACGGGAAGACACTTTTCGGCGAGACGGGAATAGCGGCGGATTTTAACCGCGCCGTGATTATGATTGGCACTAACGGGTTAAACGGGATGAACAGCGTGGATGTCGCTTATGATGTTTTTGCGTTGGCGGCTGAGTTGAAAGTTGCGCGAACCGATATGGAGGTTGTCGTGTTGACGGCTCCCCCTGTTTTTGAAGAGAACGAATACGGTTTGACAATGGAGACAATAAGCGGGTTTAATGCGGCTCTGGTTGAGTTATCGGCGGGGCGGGATATTGTCATTGTTGACTATTCCTCTGTTTTGAGAAATCCCGAAGGCTACTTGAACCCTCAATATGCACAGCCTGACGGCGTTCATTTAAGACAGGCGGCGTATGAAATAATGTTTAGTCTGCTCCAATCAAATTTGGAGGCCGCAACTTAGCAGAAAGGTCAAGGGTAAAAGTATGAAAAAAATGGCGATGTTGTTCGCGGCGTTAGTTTTTATGAACGCCTGTGGCTCGGCAAAAAATCCAAGCTCGGATGAAGCGGGAGAAGTTGTTGCTAATTCTGTCACCCCTGCCGAAATAACTTCGGCTATAATAGAAGCGGGCGAGTTCCCGGAAATGGCGGAACGGGGTTTGGACGATTTGGCGGAGTATTACTTCGGCATTGACTTAGAGGGCATTTCCGAAGCATCCTACTGGATTGCACCTGCGGGAGCTTACTCGGATGAGATTACCGTTATAGAGGCCGATGGGGTGGCGATAGGAAGGCTTGCGGCTTTTTTTGAAGACTGGGTTAAGGATAGGGCGGATATGTGGCGGGCTTACAATCCGGGGCAAGCACGCAAGTTAGACGAATCGGTTATTTTAGCGGGCAAGAACGGGGATATTGATTATATCGCAGTGTTTATTTGCGATAACCCTACCGAGGCAACAGCGGTTTTTGACGGTTTTATGCAGTAATAGACCACCTCGGAAATTAACGCACGGCGGTTAATTCCCATAAATACGGAATGTGAGATATTTTTAGTTTGAAGAAAAACGGCGGGTCGGAGCTCCGTTTCGAGCAGGCTGTTAGACACGGCGAAACTTCACGACTCGTTGGTGTCGGAAAGGCATAGTCTTTAATATGATTGATGGCAAAACTTTTGACAGATTAACGGTGCTTTCTAAGTTTGACTTTTCGGCAGAAGGCAAAGAGAGGTTTACCGATGACTTAAATGCAATAGTCGATTTTGTGGGAAAGGTTACGGAATTTGACGGAGTTTACGATGATACACTTGAGAACGCCGTTTCTTATGCGGATTTGCGCAATGACACCGCAATTTCGACAGCAAGTGTCGAACAACTTCTTTCTAATACAGATTTTGAAAATAATTGTTATATTATACCGAAAGTAATAGATTAAAATGAATTTTACCAAATTTAGCCTTAAACAATTGCGAAAATCGCTTGACGATAAACAAATAAGTACGCGGGAGTTGGCTTTGCTGTATCTTGAACGCATTAAGAACAATTCCGATAATGCGTACATCTCTGTAACAGAGGAAGAAGCACTTAACAATGCCGACTTTGCCCAGAAGATTATTGATTCGGGCGAGTCATCGGCGTTGACGGGGATTCCCTGTTCGATTAAGGACAATATCTGCGTTGCGGGAATTAAAACGACTTGCGGCTCAAAAATGCTTGAGGAGTTTGTACCCTTTTATGATGCAGAGTTAATCCGGACTCTTAAATCGCAGGGGTATGTGCTTACAGGCAAGACTAACATGGACGAATTTGCCATGGGCAACTCAAACAGGACTTCCGCATTCGGGAATGTCAGCAATCCGCATGACTCGAAAAGAGTTTCGGGCGGTTCTTCCGGGGGGAGCGCGGCTGCAGTTGCGGCTGAATTATGCGCTTACTCAATCGGAACAGATACAGGCGGCTCAATAAGACAACCTGCCGCACACTGTGGGATTACCGGGCTGAAATCGACTTACGGCAGGATTTCACGGCAGGGAGTTACTGCGTTTGCGGGTTCGTTTGACACGGTAGGTGCTTTGGCTAAATCGGCGGAGGATTGCGCCGTAGTAATGGAAAGCCTTTGCAACAATGAGAGTTTCGGCGATAAGTTGGGGTGCGATATAAAAGGTGTAAAAATCGCTCTTATAAAAGAATTGTTCACAGAAGCTGTAGAGGTGAACGTCAAAAGCGCGGTTATGGATACAGTTGAGCTTTTGAGAAGCCGCGGAGCTGAAATAATAGAGGTTTCCATTCCCGTGTTGCAGTATGCCGCACCTGCGTATTTTGCCTTGGCATCGGCAGAGGGAGTCAGCGCATTGTCGCGGTTTGACGGAGTGAGGTACGGGTTGAAAGGCAACGGCGCAGTGTATGACGAGCAACTGCGCGACAGCCGCACACGCGGTTTCGGCGAAGAAGTCAAACGACGTATTATGCTGGGGAATTTTGTATTGTCGGGCGATAACATGGACAATTATTTCAGAAAAGCTCTTGCGGTTAAGCAACAGATTATACGCGAATATGACGAGATTTTTACAAAAGCGGATGCCGTTGTATCGCCGACTTCAATGAGGACAGCGTTTTCGCTTGATGAGCCGAGCGATTTTGTTAAGATTTATTCTTCTACTTTATATACAGTACCCGCAAATCTGGCGGGATTGCCAAGCGTTTCGACACCATGCGGCAAGGATAAGGCGACGAATCTTCCTATCGGTGTTTCAATTACCGGGAAAAGATTTGATGAATCGACCATTCTGCAAATTGCCGACTTCTTGGAAAAGGCGACCGGATTTTGTGAGAGGGGGCGGGAATAATAGACTTGTATGCTACAATAGGGCTTGAAACCCATGCGGAATTGCTCACCGAGTCAAAGTTGTTTTGCTCATGCTCCGCTAAATTCGGGGGCGGCGAAAACGAACATTGCTGTATAGGGTGTTCGGGATTCCCGGGGGCGCAGCCGTCTTTGAACAAAAAAGCCCTTGAATTGATAATAAGAGCGGGGTTCGCACTTAATTGCGAAATATCGCGGCTGACTAAATGGGAGCGTAAGAATTATTTTTACCCTGATTTGCCGTCTGCGTATCAAGTTTCACAAATGGAACGCCCTGTCTGCGTTGGTGGGGAATTGCAAATAGAGGCGGGCGGTGAAAGCAGAACCATTCGGCTTAATCGCATTCATTTGGAGGAAGACGCAGGAAAGCTCACTCACGGCGGCGGCAAAAGCTTTGCCGATTACAATCGCGCGGGTGTGCCTTTAATTGAGATAGTTACCGAGCCGGACTTTCATTCTGCGGAGGAAGTCATTGCGTATGTTGAAAAGTTGCGGCAGATACTTCAGTATGCTGATATATGTGACGGAAAAATGGAGCAGGGTTCATTAAGATGCGATGTGAATATTTCACTTGCAAGCGTTGCGGACACTGCCGCTGGGAAATTGGGGACACGTACCGAAATAAAAAACCTCAACTCTGTTAAGGCGATTGGGCGGGCTGTTCAAGCGGAAATCGAGCGGCAGACCGATATAATTGAAAGCGGAGGCAGGGTTATACAGCAGACATTGAGGTTTAACGATGCTAACGGCGAGATTATTCCGATGCGTACTAAAGAGGATGCCCATGATTACCGTTATTTTCCCGACCCGGATATTCCCCCGGTTATATTAACCGATGAGGAATTGGAGCGGTTCAGAGCTGCTTTGCCTGAGTTGCCCGAAGCACGGTACAGGCGTTATGCCGATGAATTCGGTTTGCCGCCAAAGGATGCCGCGATTATTTTAAACGACAAAAATGTGTCGGACTTTTTTGACAATGCAGTCAAGCACTATAACAACTATAAAACGCTTGCCGGGTTTATTATTGTGGAGCTGTTGCGGCGGGTTAATCTCGGCGAAGTTGACATGGCGGCACTTCCGTTTACGGCGGGTGAGTTTGCCGAGTTGCAGAGGTTTGTCGATGAAGGGAAAATAAACCGCGATATTCGCAAGGATATTCTCAGGGACATGATTGAATCAACTAAAACGGTTAAGGAAATCTGTGATGAGAAGAACCTTTGGATTAAAGAGGATTCCGGCGCAGTTGAGGCAGTGATTGACTCGGTTATTGCGGCGAATCCCAAGGCTGTTGAACAGTACCGAAGCGGCGAGATGAAAGTATTCGGGTTTTTAATGGGGCAGGCGAATAAAGAATTAAAAGGTTCGGCAGCACCCGCCGCTGTCAAGAATATGCTTGAAAAGAAATTGAAAGGGCATGGATAATAATAAGGATGATTAAACCAAATAAGTACCGCAATTGCACAACGGCAATGCTTGATAAAAACAGCATTAGCTCGACTGAAACAGTGAGGATAGCCGGTTGGGTGGAAACCGTCCGCGACCATGGCGGCGTTATGTTTATCGACCTGCGCGACCATTACGGAACAGTGCAGGTAGTCATGCAAAATGAATCGCTTTTGGAAAATGTGCGAAGGGAATCCGCACTCAGCATAAGCGGAAAGGTTATGGGGCGCGACCCGGAAACTTATAATCCGAAAATAAGCACGGGCGAAATAGAAATAGTCGCCGAAACGCTTGATATACTGGGGCAGGTTTACGAAAACCTCCCGTTTGAGCCGTCTTCCTCGCGGGAATCGGGGGAGGACGTGCGGTTAAAATACCGTTTTCTTGATTTGCGTAATAAATCGATGCAGGATATAATGATTTTGCGTTCTAAAGTTATTTCACGCATGAGAGAAATCATGAACGGCATGGACTTTCTCGAAATGCAGACCCCGATTTTGTCTGCATCGTCGCCCGAAGGTGCGAGGGATTTCTTGATTCCGAGCCGTAAGCATCATGGGAAATTTTATGCGTTGCCGCAAGCTCCGCAGATTTTCAAACAATTGCTCATGGTGTCGGGATTCGACAGGTATTACCAGATTGCTCCCTGTTTCCGCGATGAGGATGCGCGAGCCGACCGTACTGCGGGGGAATTTTATCAACTTGACTTTGAAATGGCATTCGCCGGGCAGGAGGATGTTTTTGATGCGGGCGAAAAAGTCATTTCTACTATATTAGGTGAGTTTACCGATAGCGAAAACGCGCTGCAGTTTCCGCGAATCACCTTTAAGGAGGCGATGCTTAAATACGGCACTGACAAACCTGACTTGCGTAATCCGCTCTTTATTATCGACATTTCGGACTTGTTCAAGAACAGTGATTTTAAACCGTTTGCGAACAAAACAGTACGCGCGGTTCGCGTACCCGGAATGGGGGATAACCCCAAAGCGTCCAAGACTTTCTTCAAAAACATGGAGGAGTTCGCGCTTTCAATCGGCATGAAAGGGTTGGGTTATGTAAAAGTCGATGAAAATGGCGGCTATCTCGGACCTATTGACAAGTTTCTCAGCGATGAATCGCGTTTGGCAATCGGTAGGCGCGGTGAATTGCAGGCGGGCGATGTAATCTATTTCATTGCCGAAAGCGATGAAGGCACTGCCGCAAAATTTGCGGGGCAGATAAGAGCTGAGGTTGCCAAGCGATTGGAGCTTATCAACGAGTCCGACTTTAAAGCCTGTTGGATTACCGATTTCCCGTTTTATGAGAGGGATGAACGGGGGAAACCCTCTTTCGGACACAACCCTTTTTCGATGCCTCAAGGGGAGCTTGAAGCCCTCAAAAAGGTCGAATCGGGGGAGGAAGAGCCTTTCGGGATGTTGGCATACCAATACGATTTTGTACTCAACGGAGTAGAATTAGCATCGGGAGCGGTGCGCAACCATAACCCGGATATTATGGTAAAAGCTTTTGAAATAGCCGGGTTTACAAAAAAAGATGTCAAAGAAAAATTCGGGGCGTTGTATTCGGCTTTTCAGTTTGGTGCGCCGCCTCACGCGGGAATGGCATTCGGAGTTGAGCGTTTGCTTATGATTCTCTTGGGCGAAGAAAATGTAAGAGAAACAATCGCATTCCCGCTTAATTCCAACGCACAAGACGTTATGTTGGGTGCGCCTGGTGAAGTCAGTGAGCAGCAACTGCGCGAAACGCATATCAAAATAAGGTAGGGGACTCCTTACGCAAAAAGTCCCGCATAGGTATTTGTGGGCAAAAAACTCAGTAAAAAGTCCGGCATGGGTATTTACGGGTAAAAGCTCAGTAAAAAGTCCGGCATAGGTATTTGTGGGTAAATATTAAATATCTAAAATTAAAAAGTTTGAAAGTGAATCTGCGTAACCGCGGAAAACTAAACTTTCAACAGCACATTTGTGCAGAAAGGGCATGGGTAAAACTATGAAAACGAAACTCAAAAGCATAATTATGAACAGAAAACTTGTCGCTATTATACTTACGGCGGCAATGGTGGTGTCTGCTACGGCATTAACGCCGGTGATACTGCCGAATGTTTACATCCCTGTTATTTCAGACTTGTTGGGAAACCCGAGGCATGTGAACAACGAACCGCTCCCGTTTAGGTGCGGCGAC
>WRLX01000012.1 GCA_009777415.1 Oscillospiraceae bacterium | reverse complement strand
TGTCCGCCGAACTGCGCCTTACCACATAACGGCTGCTGCGTTACTAACGAATACGGCCCGGTCGAACGTGCATGGATTTTATCATCAACAAGATGATGCAATTTAAGATAGTACATATAGCCGACTGTTACCGGGCTGTCAAACTTTTCTCCGGTACGCCCGTCGGTAAGCTCAATTTTAGCGTCCGCCGGTAATCCCGCCTCGCGGAGGCAGTCGAGTATATCCTCCTCTACCGCCCCGTCAAATACGGGTGTCATGATTTTCCACCCGAGTTCCTTGGCTGCCCATCCCAAATGCACCTCAAAAACTTGTCCGATATTCATTCGGCTCGGAACACCCAAAGGATTCAACACTATATCAAGCGGAGTTCCATCCGGCAAAAACGGCATATCCTCCTGCGGGAGGATTCGCGAAACAACACCCTTGTTACCGTGCCGCCCCGCCATTTTATCGCCCACGCTGATTTTACGTTTTTGTGCAACATAGCACCTTACCACCATATTAACACCGGGGGGAAGCTCTTCACAATTTTGGCGGGTAAAGACTTTAACATCGACAATTATTCCCGATTCACCGTGAGGAACTTTAAGTGAGTTATCTCTTACTTCGCGTGCTTTTTCCCCGAAAATCGCCCTCAGCAGACGCTCTTCGGCAGTAAGCTCTGTTTCGCCCTTAGGAGTAACTTTTCCGACCATTATATCCCCGGAACGAACTTCCGCACCGATTCGAATGACTCCGCGTTCGTCAAGGTCTTTTAATGCATCATCGCTCAAATTCGGAATATCCCGCGTAATTTCTTCCGGCCCTAATTTAGTGTCGCGGCATTCAAGCTCATACTCCTCAATGTGAATAGAAGTGAACACGTCATTATAAACGAGCTTTTCATTGATTAAGACCGCATCCTCGTAGTTATACCCCTCCCACGTCATAAATCCGACGAGTACGTTTTTGCCGAGTGAAATCTCGCCGTCATGAGTTGCGGGACCATCGGCAATTACATCGCCCGGTTCAACTTTATCGCCCTTTCTTACTATAGGACGCTGATTCACACAAGTGCCTTGGTTTGAACGCTTGAACTTGATTAACTCATATAAATGCTCGCGCTTTCTCTTATCGGTTATTTTTATCGAATCCGCGGTAACACTTGTTACCGTACCCTCATGCTTGCTTGTAACAACTACGCCTGAGTCTATTGCCGCCTTAAACTCCATACCCGTCCCGATTATGGGGGACTGAGGAATCATCAGCGGAACAGCCTGCCTCTGCATATTCGCACCCATTAACGCGCGGTTTGCATCGTCATTTTCCAAAAAAGGTATCATCGCAGTCGCAACCGAAACTACCATTTTAGGTGAAATGTCCATGAAGTCAACTTCATCGCGGTGAACTTCAAGGATTTGGTCTCTGTAACGCCCGGTAACTCTTGTTTTTACAAACCTGCCTTTTTCGTCAAGAGGTTCGTTTGCCTGTGCAATTTTATAGATGTCCTCAACGTCCGCGGTCATATACACCACCTCGTCAAGCACTACTCCCGTTTTTTTATCGACTTTCCTGTAAGGTGCTTCGATAAATCCGTATTCATTAATCTTTGCGAATGATGCCATATAGGAAATCAAACCTATATTAGGCCCCTCCGGCGTTTCAATCGGACACATTCTGCCGTAGTGCGAGTAATGCACGTCTCGGACTTCAAATCCCGCTCTCTCGCGCGATAATCCGCCGGGGCCGAGTGCAGACAGTCTGCGCTTGTGGGTCAATTCCGCCAAAGGATTGTTTTGGTCCATAAACTGCGATAATGGCGAGGAACCGAAAAACTCCTTTATAGAAGCCACTACGGGGCGGATGTTTATAAGGGAATTGGGCGTGACCTTATTGTCTGCATCTTGAACCTGAAGTCCCATTCTCTCTTTAATAACTCTTTCCATACGCGCAAAACCGATTCGAAACTGATTTTGCAAAAGCTCGCCCACCGAACGAATACGTCGATTCCCCAAATGGTCAATATCATCAGGAGTCCCTACTCCTTCGCTTAAATTGCAAAAATAGCTCACTGCCGCATAAATGTCATCAAGGGTAATATGCTTGGAAATAAGCTCCCCCGCTTTAGATTTAAGCCCCTCTGTAATTTCTTCCACCGAATCCGCCGTTTCGAGAATCGTCCGCAAAACAGGGAAGGATACTTTCTCGTTAAGCCCGTAATCCAAAGGGTTAATGCTCGCTGGGAGGTAAGGCTTAATGTCAACCATACCGCTTCCGACTACTTTTACTTGCTTGCCGTCTACATCGAGGATGACTTCCATAATCCCCGACTGCTCAATCTCAAGAGCTTTCTCAAGAGTAACAACCTTACCTTCCTCAACAAGCAATTCGCCTGTGAGAGGAACAATTATGGGTTCGCCCGCTTTATGCCCGACAATCCGCGAAGCAACGCCCAATTTCTTGTTATACTTATACCGCCCGAATCGGGAAAGGTCATACCTTTTAGAGTCAAAGAACAAACTGTCAATGTGGTTTTGTGCCGACTCGACTGTCGGCGGTTCTCCTGGGCGGAGTTTTTTATAGACTTCGAGGAGGGCCTCCTCGCTATTCTTTGTAGTATCTTTTTGGGCGATTGTCTGAACGAGCCGTTCATCTTCGCCGAATAAATCAAAAATAACATCGTCAGTCCCCTTGCCGAGTGCGCGAACTAATGCAGTGGCGGGGATTTTTCTGTTTTTATCAATGCGTACATAGAAAATGTCGTTAGAATCCATTTCAAATTCGAGCCATGCCCCCCTGTTGGGGATTATAGTCGCCTTGAACAACTTTTTGCCCGTTTTGTCGTAATCAAATCCGAAATAGACCCCCGGCGAACGCACAAGCTGTGAAACGACCACACGCTCCGCACCGTTGATTACAAAAGTCCCCGAATCGGTCATCAAAGGGAAATCCCCCATGAAAACTTCGTTTTCCACAACTTCACCGGTTTCCTCATTGCGCAGATGTACACGAACCTTCAGCGGCGCGGCGTAAGTAACGTCGCGTTCCTTGCATTCGGCTATGGTGTACTTGGGTTTGTCATCAATCCGGTAGTCGATAAAGCTCAGGGATAACTTTTCGTTAGAGTCGGTAATAGGGGAAACATCTTTAAAAACTTCCTTTATTGCCTCATCAAGAAACCATTGGTATGAATTTTTTTGTACCTCAATAAGATTAGGCACGTCAAGCACCTCGTTAATCCTTGAAAAACTCATTCTTGTGGTTTTGCCTAAATTTACCGGTTTAACATTAGCCATTTATGATTTTTCCTTCCCTTTTTATATAAAATAGTGCTTTAAAAATAGTGCCTATGCCCCCATGATGACAATAATAATATATTATATAACGCTTTGGAAAATTTGTCAAGCGTTTTTTGGAAAAAATTTTAAAAAAATCAGAAAATCTTCGGGTACTCGTAAAAAGCACCCGAAAAACCTCATATTTTCTGTTATTTACACCTTTTTTGTCTCACCGTCGGCGGAATCGACCGCGCTTACTTTTTTAGCATCTGCTGTTTTCTTTGCAGAAGAAGATTTTTTCTCTTTTTTTGTTTGTTCTTTTTCCTTTGAGTTGCCCGGTTTCTTTTTAGCTTCTAAACTGCCGAGGGCAATTACAACGCCCACATCGCCTTCAAAACCGAGAAGCCCTTGTTCAAATGCTTCTTTGCCGCAGATTTTTTTAGAAAACATTTTGATAAAAGTGTCGCCGCTTGCGAACAGTTGTGCATCGTTGTCCTTGTAATCGTAGGGTTCAACGCTGAACACTCCTTCTTTAAACGCAATATAGAACGAACCCTCTCCTTCTCCTTGAATGTTGCATTGAATTGCGAATTCTTGTTCAAGACTTGATACATCCGCTTTCATCAATGATTTTTTTACGTCGGCAAAAATTTTTTCATATGTCATTTCAATCATTCCTTTCACAATATTATTATAGCACCGCTATTATATCACATATTGTTTCCCATTGCAAGAGTTTTTAAAAAGTTTTACGAAAGTTTTACTAAGAGGCTGTGTTTATGCGGTGCGGTTGCCTATGAACACAGCCTCTGACTCTGTTAAAAAAGCTTTCCCAACTCATATGCCCGCGCTGTACAGGCTTTACAAGCCGCTTTAATTATATCATCCAACCCGTTTTGCCGCAATTGTTCTAACCCGGCGACTGTCGTCCCCCCCTTGGAGCTGACCTGTTCGATTAGCTCATCAACCGTCATATCCGATTGTGACAGCATCTTGCCCGCGCCGATTAACGATTGCGAAAAAAGGTTTAGTGCCGCCTTGCATTCAATCCCCTGCTCAACTGCGTAATCAATAAAACACTTTGCAAACAGGTAGATAAATGCGGGTGACGAACCGTTCAAGCTGATAATCTCGTTCATTTTGTTCGGCGGAATTACCTCAACCGCGGGACTCGGGCTGCCTATTACCCCGCAAACAAAGTCAAGCTCCTCCGGTGAAATCAAGTCATCGGCTGAAACCGCACTTGCCCCCTCGCCCAACATCATTGGTGTATTCGGCATAACGCAGACCACTTTTTGGCTTACAGTCGTCCTCGAACGTATATACTCGGCAGAAATTCCCGCGCAAATCGAGATTATAACATTCTCCGGTATTAACATAGGCGCGATTTCTTTTAAAACCTCATCGACTGTTTGCGGTTTAACAGCTAATACAACATACTTGCAATTTTTTACAAGGGTTTCAAGGCTTGTCCCGGTTGGTTTAAACTTGTCATAGCAGTATACGCTCACATTTTCGCTTGCCGCAGACTCAATAAAACCTTTATACAACGCCGAACCCATATTGCCCATTCCGATGAATCCTATACTCATGATTTTACCAACTTCGGAAACGCGGTTTTCACAGGGATTAATATTGCGTACAGCATTGCAACATTAACGGGATATTGGATTAAATTCGCAACAATCCGTGGGACTGCAAAAACAAGAAGTGCTTCCCCTTCACCGACACCGATTCCATAGTAATACAGCGCGAGGGTGTTAAACAACATTCTGCCGACAAGGACGACTACTGCATGAGCGATGAATAGTTTTGCATTTATTCTGAAAGACTTTGACGGTTTAAAACCGTATAAAAACATCCCGTAGATTAGAGCGTTAAACATTAGAATTAGTGTAAATACAGGTAAAGGCGCACCCGTTCCGCGAAGAAGCGCAGCAAGCAAGTCACAAGGGATTGCCGAAATAACCGCCACTGTAGGGCCGTAAAGCATAGCAACAGATGCGAGTGCCAAGAATGAAAAGTTCACCCTTAATGCCGCTGTGATATTGACATTCCCTAAAACACCCAATACTACATAAAGTGCTATCAACATCCCCGTTACTACAACACACTGCACGTTTTTCAACTCGTTAAACGAGCGTTTAAACATATTCAAAAACACATACCCCCTTACCTACGATTACCTAAAAACTAATAGTTTCTGCAACTTGGAAAAGTTCTTTGTTAAAAACTAATAGTTTTTGCAACTTGGAAAAGTTCTTTGTTAAAAACTAATAGTTTTTGCAACTTGGAAAAGTTCTTTGTTAAAAACTAATAGTTTCTGCAACTTGGAAAAGTTCTTTGTTAAAAACTTTGGGCATTTCGAGAGCTTCATTAATTTCGTAATCAAAAATGGCATTTTTTGAAAAACCCACCACACGATTACCCATTCCCTGTGAAAGCAACTCGGCGGCGCGATGCCCCAATCGGCTCGCCGCAACCCTGTCGTGGACTGTCGGAGTTCCCCCCCGCTGTACATGACCGAGGATTGTCGCCCTTGTTTCTACTCCTGTTGCATCTTGGATTTGTTTTGCAATTTGGTTCGCATCGGTGTACTTTCCGGCAGTATACCCCTCCGAAACGACTACAATAAAATGGTGTTTATTACCTGTTTTAGTTTTAAGAATACGCTCAATTGCGTGTTCAACCGTGTAATACTCCGACGTTTCCATTGTCAAAATCGAAGTCGCGCCGCAGGCAATCCCTGTATGTAGCGCAATATCGCCCGCCCTGCGTCCCATCACCTCAACAACCGAGCAACGGTCGTGCGATTGGGCTGTGTCCCTAAGCTTATCAATAAGCTCCATACCTGTATTTATAGCGGTATCAAAACCAATAGTATAGCCCGTTGAGCCGATGTCGTTATCTATTGTAGCGGGAACGCCGATACAGGGGATTCCTTCGTTCGACAAGTCCCTCGCCCCTCTGAATGAGCCGTCCCCGCCTATTACTACTATTCCCTCAATTCCCACTTCCTCACAAGTTTTGACCCCTTTTCTGACACCCTCAATAGGCACAAAGGCAGGGCAACGCGCAGTGTACAAAATAGTTCCGCCTCTTTCGACTATGTTGGAAACACTTCTCATGTCAAAGTCCCTTATATTGCCCTCGAGCAACCCGTTAAAGCCTTTGGCGATTCCTTTGACATTCATACCCTTTGAAAGAGCAGTACGCGTTACGGCACGGATTGCCGCATTCATTCCGGGAGCGTCTCCCCCGCTTGTTAATACCCCAATAGTTTTCATAATCATGACCATGCGTCCACTTCATGCACAAATTTGAATCAAAAATTGCACACAGTGTCGCCCTTTCTTAATTTTTGAAGCTTTAAGTGTATTATACACCTTTTTAACATAAACGTCAAGTGTTTTTTTAATTTCGCAACAATCGCCCCGATAATAGGGCGATTGAATTTTTACCCCGCAGTTTTGGGTGTCTTTTTCTCCTTTGAAACAGGTGACGGTGTAAAGCGTTTTTGACCTCTTCTGTTTTTTACCCTGCAGTCTTGGGTGTCTTTTTCTCCTTGGAAACAGGTGACGGTGTAAAGCGTTTTTGACCTCTTCTGTTTTTTTACCCCGCAGTCTTGGGTGTCTTTTTCTTCTTGGGAACAGGTGACGGTGAAGCAATTTTTGCATCTTTTATTTTTTTATCCCGTGATTCCCCGCGTACTAATTCCAGTTCGCCTTTGCCTTCTACAAAATCGGCGGTTACAATTACCTTGCGGAGAGTGTCATCGCCCGGTGCTTCAAACATTATATCGGCGAGAAGCTCCTCCATAATTGTACGCAAACCGCGTGCACCGGTTTTCTTTTCAAGGGTTTTTCTTGCAATTGTAGAAAGGGCAGCCTCCTCAACTTCAAAATCAATCCCGTCAAGCTTGAACAAATGGCGATACTGCTTGATTATTGCATTCTTCGGCTTCTCCAAAATCTCAACCAATGCACCCTCGTCCAATTCATCTAAAACGGCAATTACGGGCAGACGACCGACCAACTCGGGAATCAAGCCGTATTTCACCAAATCTTCGGGTGCGACCGAGTGCATTATTTTATCCTCGCTCTTTTCCTTAGCGGTTTTGACTGCCGCGCCGAACCCCAATGCCGATGAGCTGACTCTTGAGGCGATTGTCTTTTCCATTCCGTCAAACGCCCCGCCGCAAATAAACAAGATATTCTTTGTGTCGATTTGAATAAACTCTTGATGCGGATGCTTACGCCCTCCCGACGGCGGAACATTTGAAACAGTCCCCTCAATAATTTTCAGCAATGCCTGCTGAACGCCTTCGCCACTCACATCACGGGTTATTGAGGTATTCTCGCTTCTCCGCGAAACCTTGTCAATCTCATCAATGTATATTATGCCGCGTTCAGCATCTTCAACATTATAATTCGCCGCTTGAATTAGCCGCAAAAGAACATTTTCCACATCTTCGCCGACATATCCCGCCTGAGTAACGGTAGTCGCATCGGCAATCGCGAAAGGCACTTGTAAAATCCGCGCCAAGGTCTGCGCCAGCATAGTTTTCCCAACGCCTGTAGGCCCTAACAGCAAGACATTGCTCTTTTGCAGTTCAACATCATCGTCGGCATTTTGTATATTTTCGTTGTAGAAAATCCGCTTATAATGGTTATAAACCGAAACGCACAGGGTTTTCTTTGCGTCTTCCTGCCCGATTACATATTTATCGAGAATTTTCTTAACATCGGCAGGTTTGACAAAATCGCCTTTTTCCACGTTGGCAATGTCGTATTCGCTTTCAAAAAGGTTGCGGTAATCGCCGTTTTCGGAATATGAGGGAGTGTCCGAAAAATCGTTTCCCCCGGCAAATTCCTCATACAGCATTTGAAACGAGGTATATACGCATTTATCGCATATAAACCCGCTTTTTCCCTGCAACATACGGTCTACCTGATTTTCTGTTTTAGAGCAAAAACTACATCTCAGCATATATTTACCCTTGCCCTTTCTGCACATTTGTGCGATGCCGTAATCGGCAGGTTATCTCTTTTCCATAACCTTGTCTACTATTCCGTAGTCAAGTGCTTCCTGTGCTGTCATAAACGTGTCGCGGTCGGTATCGCGTTTAATCGTTTCAAGCGGTTGACCCGTCATTTCGGAAAGCAACTCGTTCATTCTTTCTTTAGTGCGGATTAAATGGTCGGAGCGGATTTTTATATCGCTCGCCTGCCCCGATAATCCCCCGTGAATAAGCGGTTGATGAATCATCACCTCGCTGTTCGGTAATGCCGAGCGTTTCCCTTTTGCACCCGCCGCCAATAAGAACGCACCCATTGATGCAGCCATTCCGAGGCAGATGGTCGCTACATCGCATTTTATATAGTTCATGGTATCGTAAATTGCCATACCGTCGCTTATTGAACCGCCCGGGCTGTTAATATAAAGGTAAATGTCTTTGTCCGGGTCTTGCCCCTCAAGGAACAAAAGCTGTGCGACTATTAAGCTTGAGGTAACGTGATTAACGTCCTCATGCAACATTACTATCCTGTCGTTTAAAAGTCGCGAATAAATGTCATAAGCACGTTCGCCGCGCCCCGTCTGCTCTATAACAGTCGGAACAAGACTCATATTAGGTGCGTTGTTGTAATTCATCATTTTACTCTTGCCCTTTCTGCACTAATGTGCCGCCCAAAGTTTCGTTTTCCGCATTTACGCAGATTTACTTTCAAACTTTTACTCTTGCCCTTTCTGCACTAATGTGCCGCCCAAAGTTTCGTTTTCCGCATTTACACAGATTTACTTTCAAACTTTTACTCTTGCCCTTTCTCTTTCGTTGCCGGCTCTTTTATTACTGTCTCTTTTTTAATCAGTTCCAATGCTTTTTCGGTCTTTATTTCCGATACTACAGTGTCTTCCGAAACAATCTCACGGACTTTTTCAATAGGCATGACACTTTCGCTCGACATTTTCTTCAATCGCTCGTCTATTTCCTCAGCAGTAACCTGTATGTCTTCAATTTCCGCAATTCGCTCCAAACAAAGCCCGAATTTTACTTGCACTTCTGCGATTTCACGGAATCCATCGCGGTAGTTTTCATACGACATTCCCGAACGCTTTGCAAAGTCGTGGGGATTCATGTTGTATTTAAATGCCCAGTCACGCGACATCTCGTCAATCCTGTTTTCGTACATAACATCGGGGACTATAGCATCCATAAGTTCCGAAAGCTTTCTTGCAAGTGCGTATTCCAATTCCCCATCGCGGATTTTTTCGTTATTTTCGGTGAGTTTTCTGCGCAACTCACAACGGTATTCCTCAACGGTGTCAAATTCGCTTATATCCTTTACAAACTCGTCGTCAATCTCTTCCATTTCCTTAGTCGATTTTTCATTGATTTTACACTTAAACAAAACCCTTTGCCCTTTGAGATTGTCCGAAAAATAATCTTCCGGGAAAGTTACATCAACTTCAAAATTCTCTCCTACCTTTTTGCCGATAATCTGCTCTTCAAATCCCGGGATAAAGCTCCCGCTGCCTATTTCAAGCTCATAGTCTCGACCGCTCCCCCCGTTGAAGGGTTTGCCGTCTAAAAACCCGTTAAAATCAAACTTGATTATATCCCCGTTTGCAGCAGGCGAATCCGACGAGTCAATAATTCTCGCACTTGAAGTACGCACGTTTTCAAAAGCCGCATCAATGTCTTCCTCGGTAACTTCTCGCGAATCAAGCTCAACTTCAATGCCTTTATATCCGCTGATTTCAACCTCGGGCTTTATGGTAAAGGTCACTTTAAATGAAACGCCGTTTTCCTTGGAAATTTCGGTCACCGCAACATCAGGCGCATCGACAATGTCAAGATTAAGCTCGTCAATCAATTTAGGCAAAAAATTCCTGTACAAATCATTGACCGCGTCCTCATAAAAAATTCCCGCCCCGTAGTTAGCCTCTATCATTTTGCGGGTAGCCTTACCCTTGCGGAATCCCGGTATAGCGATGCTCCGCCTCTTTTTCAAGAACGCTGACTGAACGGAGTTTTCAAAATCCTCTGCCCCTATGTTAAATTCCACCTCGGCAGTGTTTATCTCCGTCTTTGTGTTTGATGTAATTTGCATTTTTGAAGTATTCCTTTCTCACTTATATTGTATCATAGCTTTTTATACTTTACAATAGTTCTATTATATAATTCGCGGGGCGAAACCTAAAGAATCCGCTGTTATCATGTCAAAATAAGTCCCGTATTTTTCGCCGATAAACGCTTTACCCATTCCGCTTGAATGAATATGCCCCGAAAATACTCGTTTAATCGCGTACTTCCTTAAAATCTCCAAAATACATTCATTCTCTTCGTGTGCATAAATCGGAGGATAATGCAAAAACACAACTATTTCGCCGCCTAACTCAATCCCCGCCAAAATTGAGGTTTCGAGCCGCCCGACTTCCCGCAGAAGAATCTTTTGAGCCGGTTTATTTTCGAGTTCGCCGTAATCTGCAGAATTAATCCAGCCGCGCGTGCCGCAAATTGTCAAATCATTGATTTTGTAAGCATTGTTGTGCAAAAATTCAATGCCGTTTATATTATTTTCCGTCAAAAACGTCTGCATTTTAAAAAGAGTTGTCCACCAATAATCGTGGTTGCCCTTGAGCATAATTTTTCTTCCGTTTAGCTCATTTGCAATAAACTTCAAATCGGGAAAAGCCTGCTCAAGCGTTTTCCCCCATGAAATATCGCCGCCGATTACCACCATGTCACGCTCGCACACTGCATTGTTCCAATTAGAACGCAATCTATCCCAATGCTTATCCCAGCCTTTGAATATGCTCATGCACTTGTTTTGTATCCCGAATGACAAGTGAATGTCCGATATTGCAAACAGATTACCGATTGTTTTAGCCATTAAGGCGAAAGGATTTTTAAGACAGCGTCTTTTATTCCGTCCTTTTCAAGAACCTCAGTAAAGCGGACAGGTTTCTGGTTCATCAATGCCAACGGCTTCGGAACGCAGATTCCCGTTTTTTCGGCGAGCATTATCATTGAACGTGCAACCCCGCCCGGTTTATTTTCGGCTGCATCGCCCTCATTTTCGGTCTCCGCGCTTCTATACTCGTCCCTATATCCAACGGATTCGGCGCATAAGGCGGAATAGACCGCTTCCCCGAATTTATACGGGTTGGCTGTAGAGGCGATTATCGTTTTAGTGCCTGTCTTGGTTATTTTATCTCCGTTGACTTCCTTATTATAGTCCCGCCAAACTTTATATGCCACAGCAGTGTGCGTATCCATAAGATAGCCGTGTTCATAAAAAACAGCTTTAATAGTATCGGATGTTTCCCTCTCATCGCACCAGCCCGCGTAAATCAAGGAGCTAATCTTGGATTTTACGTTCTCGTCAACCTCAAATTTGCCGTTTTGCCTAAGCGAGCTAAACCAATCGCGCACTAAATTATCGTTATTGCCCGAAAGGTGATAAAGCAACCTTTCCAAATTGCTTGATATAAGAATATCCATTGACGGGGAAACCGTTGTGTGAAATTCACGATTGCAATCATATACCCCCGTATTGATAAAATCGGTGAGAATATTGTTGGTATTTGAGGCGCAAATCAGCTTTTCAACGGGCAAACCCATTTCCATTGCGTAATATGCCGCAAGTATATTGCCGAAATTCCCGGTCGGAACACATATATTGACTTTATCACCCGCGCGTATTTCTTTTTTTCCGATTAAATCGGCATATGCAGAAAAGTAATAGACAATTTGCGGGCAAAGCCTCCCCCAGTTAATTGAGTTCGCGCTTGAAAAGGATACCCCCGATTGCTCGGCTTTCGCTGCGACTTCCGTATTGGTAAATACCGCTTTGACGGCGTTTTGGCAATCATCGAAATTACCCTTGACCGCGAACACATGAACATTTTCGCCTTCCTGTGTAGCCATCTGCATTTTTTGTGCATCGCTGACCCCGTTTTCCGGGTAAAACACCGCTATTTCAATTCCGTCGACATCTTTGAAACCTTCGAGAGCCGCCTTTCCCGTATCGCCTGAAGTCGCGACGAGAATTAAGGTTTTTCTCGTTTTACCGACTTTTTTCATTGACACACCGAGAAGCCCCGGCAGAATCTGCAATGCCATATCTTTGAATGCGGATGTAGGCCCGTGCCAAAGCTCAAGCATATAGCATGGGCTGTTTAAATTGACAAGACGGGCAACTCCGAGAGTGCGAAAATTAAAGCCATACGCTTTGCCGACACAACTTCTCAACTCATTATCGTCAAAACCCAAAAGCCCTCTAAGCACGTCAAAAGCGCGTTCGTGATACGGCTTTTCGGCTAAAGCTTTAATGTCATCCATAGTAAGCTTGGGCAAATCCCCAAGATTAGACGGAACAAAAAGCCCGCCCTCCTCCGAAATGCCTTTAACAATTGTTTCGGCGGCGGTAACAGAAATTGATGAATTTCTTGTACTCGTATAATTCAAATGGTTCATATTCACCCATGCCCTTTCTGCACAAATACTCAATTTAAAAGTTTTTTAAGGAACGATTGCCTGTGAATCGGCGAACCCCCGTGCTTTAGTATCGTTTCCCTATGTAATTTAGTTGCATATCCTTTATGCTTTGCAAAAAAGTACTCCGGATAATCGCTGTCAAGCTCTTGCATATACCTGTCCCTCGCGACCTTTGCCAAAATTGATGCCGCGGCAATGGAGGCAGATTTTGCATCTCCGCCGATAACAGTATGAAGTGCCTCGATCGGAATGCCCGATTTAGGCGCGACATTCCCGTCAATCAAAATTGTGTGCGGCTTTGTAATTGCCGACTGTTGTTTTAAATTTTCATACGCCCTTTCCATAGCAAGCAGGGCGGCATTTAATATATTCAGATCCTCAATTTCTGCAACCGATGCCGTTGCAATCGCATAAGCCACACAATCGGCGATAATTTCATCGTACAGTTTGTCCCGTTTAATCGGCGACAGCTTTTTGCTGTCATCTAAGCCTTGAAGCGGTTTATTCCCGAGTATGACCGCCGCGGCAAAAACATCTCCCGCAAGGCAACCCCGCCCCGCTTCATCAATCCCGCAGACAATTTCGCCAAATGAAGCATCAAAATTATACAGGCGGTCGCTCAAGTGTAATTTTTCCAATTTTACCGCTCCTAAACTCATCTAACAAAGCTAATGCGGCGCGTTCGGCATTCGGCTCGCCCCCGGCAATCATCATGCCTCTCGCCCTTGCAATGTTTTCGATAATATCGTTCCCCGCCGCGCTTAACACGGCATTTTTGACCATGTCGGAATCAAGCTTATACCGTTCAATCAGCTTGTCCGCATGATGCTCCGCCAAAAACAACGCAAGACTTCCCGCCAAAGCGTGAACATCCATGATTTCGTCTTTAACCGCACCCGTATACGCTAAATTCAATGCCGCCCGATGAGCCTCAATTTTAGGCGGAAGAATCCCCGGCAAGTCGAGAATTTCAACAGGGACACTCCCCCCGACTTTTACCCACTGTTTCCCGCGGGTAATGCCGGGTCTGTCGCCGACTGCCGCTTTTTTTCCCCCCGCCATTCGGTTAATAAACGATGACTTGCCCGAATTGGGGATTCCCGCCGCCATTACCCGAATTGCTCCGGAATATTTCTTCTCGCCCGCCACTTTTTTTAATAAAGGTATTAACCCCTTTAAACCTGCCCCGCTCCTGCAATCGCATGAAATTGCGGTTAATCGGTGTGCGGCGTAGTATTCCAACCATAAACGGGTCGCATTCTCATCGGCGTAGTCGCGCTTATTTAACAAGAGTATACGCGGTTTGGCTTTTGTGTTTTCCATTAATTGTGATAAAACAGGATTCCTGCCCGATTCGGGGATTCGCGCATCGGTAATCTCCACCAAAACATCCGTCAGCTTGAGATTCTCTTCTATCATCCGGTGTGTTTTTGCCATATGTCCCGGAAACCACTGGATGTTAATGTTATCTTTAGTATCGGTATTCATATGGCTCAAATTATGCGCCCGAACGCTTCCCAAAATCCGCCCCACACCTCAACATCGCCCGCTACCCGAAAGACCGCCCTGCCCGCCACATGGTTGACATCAACCATTCCTACCCAGCCTTGGCGGTTACCCACTTCGATAAACCGACTGTCCACCGAGTAGTTCCTGTTGTCGCCGAGAACGAACACATGACCGGGCGGGACTACCACGTCAATCGGGTCAAGCCCGTGGGCATAAGTTCGAGTGTTTGTATAATGCCCGTCCTCGTATAAATCCCCTTCAAGCGAGAGCGGCTCGCCGTTGCGGTAGACAATGCCGTCGCCGTTATGATGAGTCCCTATTTTGATAACATCGCCCTCAACCCCGATTACACGCTTGATAATATCCTTACCCATCGCCTGCTTGTCTTCGCAGTAGAGATTGGGTGCGTAAATCACGACTACATCATTGTGTTTCGGCGTGTAAAAAAAGTTCGCTACTATAAGTTGGTCTTTGTTCTGAAGTGTGGGAATCATCGAACCCCCGTCAACCGACGTTACCCTCATTACAAAGGTGAATACAATCACAATGATGATGATTGCCGAAACAAGAGTTTCCCCCCATTCAAAAATGTCGCGCAATAGCCAACCTGCCCGACGTTGTTTAGCCTTTTCGGCATCCTCATCGGGAGTTTCGGTTATTGTGGCATTTTCATTCGTTTCGTGAAGATTTTCGTTTGATTCCATTAGACCTCCTCATTAAGCCTTAGTGCGAATCTTGGATTTTACCTTCGCCGCTTTACCTACCTTATGTCTGAGGTAGTACAGCTTTGCACGGCGAACTTTACCTTCGCGGATTATTTCGACATTAACAACCGACGGGCTGTGAACAGGGAACACCCTTTCAACTCCTACACCGTGCGAAACCCTGCGTACTGTGAAAGTTTCGTTCACTCCGCCGTGTTTTTTTGCGATAACAGTCCCCTCAAACATCTGTATGCGGGATTTTTCTCCCTCGGTAATTCTAACATGAACCTTTACGGTATCGCCTATTTCAAACTTAGGCAATTCAGTCTTAAGACTGTCTTTGGCTATAATGTTTAACGCTTCCATTTCGTGCTAACTCCTATTCTCTTCTTAGATTTTCCTTTAGATTTTCTATGCTTATTCGCACTTACACCGTAGTAGTATATCATATCATTTTGGGAAATGCAAGTGTTTTTTGAAGATTTTCAAAAAAATTTCAAAAATTTTTCAAAAAATTTGTGAAATTTTTCTTGATAGTCTTATCATTCTATGTTACAATATATAAAGTGAGTAAAAAATTATAGATAAGAATTAAGAAAGGGCGAGCCGCCGTGCCGCAGATTTATTCGGAGTTGCGCAAAGCGGGTCGCATGGTCATAAAAAATGCAGAAAAAAATGCGGAAGAGAACAGATATTAACACAATTATGATTATCGGTTCAGGGCCAATAATCATAGGGCAAGCCTGCGAATTTGATTATTCGGGGACTCAGGCGTGTAAAGCCCTGCGCAGCTTGGGGTATAAAATCATACTGGTTAATTCCAACCCTGCAACTATTATGACAGACCCGGTAACGGCAGACATAACCTACATTGAGCCGCTCAACGTCAACAGACTTACTGAAATCATCGCAAAAGAAAGACCCGATGCTCTGCTCCCGAACCTCGGCGGGCAAACGGGTCTTAATCTAAGTCTTGAGCTTCAAAAAGCGGGCGTTTTAGAAAAGTATAACGTAAAAGTAATCGGTGTCAAGCTTGATGCGATTGAACGGGGAGAGGACAGGATTGAATTTAAAAAGCTGATGGATAAAATCGGCGTTGAAATGGCGCGAAGCTATGAGGCATTGACTATTCAGCAAGCTGAGGACGCGGCAGAAAAACTCGGCTACCCTGTAGTAGTACGCCCGGCGTACACAATGGGAGGAGTAGGCGGGGGAATTGTATACAACCGCGAGGAGCTCCTCACAGTTGCGGGGCGAGGTCTGCAAGCGTCAATGATAGGACAAGTATTAATTGAGGAAAGCGTAATCGGTTGGGAGGAACTCGAGGTCGAGGTCGTAAGGGACTCAAAAAATCAAATGATTGCAATTTGCATGATTGAAAACATTGACCCTATGGGTGTTCACACGGGTGACTCTTTCTGCTCGGCCCCGATGCTGACTATTTCGGAAGAGGTGCAAAACCGCCTCCGCCAAACGGCATTTAATATAGTCTCGGAGGTTGGAGTAATAGGCGGAACAAATGTTCAGTTGGCATATGACCCGGTGAGCGACAGAATTATTGTAATCGAAATCAACCCGCGAACCTCCCGCTCATCGGCATTGGCTTCAAAAGCGACGGGATTCCCGATTGCATACGTGTCGGCACTTCTTGCCACAGGAATAACGCTTGATGAAATACCCTACTGGAAATCGGGGAGCATGGACAAATACGTCCCCCACGGCGATTATATAGTGCTTAAATTCGCACGGTGGGCATTTGAGAAGTTTGCGGGGATTGAAGACAAGCTGGGGACACAAATGCGGGCAGTCGGCGAAGTAATGAGCATAGGCAGGACTTTTAAGGAAGCTTTTCAAAAAGCAGTACGTTCGCTTGAAATAGGCAGAAGCGGTCTCGGATTCGCAAAGGATTTTAAGAGCCTGCCGACAAAAGAGCTGTTGCCGAAAATACACACACCCAACAGTGAACGGTATTTTGCAATTTACGAGGCATTGTGCCGCGGAATAAGCGTTGATGAAATATATGCTTTGACTAAAATAAAGAAATACTTCTTAACTCAAATGAAAGAGCTTGCCGAGCTTGAAAAAGAAATACAAACTCATAAAGGCGGGGCTTTGCCGTCCGAGTTGCTCAAAAAAGCAAAAAAAGACGGCTTTGCGGACAAATATATCGCAATGCTGCTTGAAATTCCCCAAGAAGATATTCGATTACAACGCAAAAAAGACGGCATTAATCAGGAATGGGACATTGTTCCGGTAAGCGGCGCGGATGCGGAGTATTACTATTCAACCTACAACGGATTGGGCTTTTTAAAAGCAGCGGTGGAGGATTCGCGCAAAAAGCGGGCAATCGACGGCAAAAACTCAAATGTCGGCGCAAATCACAAAAAAGTTGTAATTTTAGGGGGCGGGCCTAACAGAATCGGTCAAGGGATTGAATTTGACTACTGTTGCGTTCATACTTCAATGGCGTTGCGCGAGCTTGGATTCGAGACCATCATGATTAACTGCAATCCCGAAACCGTGTCAACCGACTATGACACGTCAGACAGGCTTTATTTTGAGCCGCTGACCGTTGAGGACGTTCTTTCGATTTGCGACTATGAAAAACCTGTCGGTGTTATAGTGCAATTCGGCGGGCAGACACCGCTTAATATTGCAATGGAACTGAAAGAAGCGGGCGTACCCATTCTCGGGACTTCGCCGGAAATTATTGCACTTGCGGAAGACAGGGACTTGTTTAAGAAAAAAATGGAGCAAATCGGTGTCCCCATGCCCGAATCGGCAATGGCGAAGAATTATGAGGAAGCGAGGGATGCGGCGGCGAAAATAGGCTACCCCATTATGGCGAGACCCTCTTATGTTTTGGGCGGACGCGCAATGAAGGTAGTGTTCGATGATGAGCAACTCAAGGAGTATTTCAGCGCGAATTTGCAGTTTATAAGCGATGACGCACCTATTCTCATTGACAGATTCCTTGATAACGCCGTTGAGTGCGAGGCGGATGCGCTTTGTACCGTCAGCTCCGACAAAGGCAAACAGACGTTTGTCCCCGCCATTATGGAGCATATCGAGTATGCGGGGATTCACTCGGGTGACTCCGCCTGTGTAATCCCTACTGTTAATATCACGGACACACAAAAGGACACTATACGCGATTACACACACAGGATTGCCGCAGAACTCGGCGTAGAGGGGCTTATGAACATTCAGTATGCCATTCATAAGGATAAGGTGTATGTGTTGGAGGCAAATCCCCGCGCATCAAGGACAGTTCCCCTCGTGTCAAAAGTCTGCAACTTTAATATGGTGAATCACGCCATAAACATTATTATGGCAAAGCATACGGGGACTGAGGTTGACTTTTCGGCACTGAAGTCGGAAGAACCGCCTTATTACGGGGTTAAAGAAGCGGTATTGCCGTTTAATATGTTCCCGGAGGTTGACCCCGTTCTCGGGCCGGAAATGTGTTCAACGGGCGAGGTATTGGGCTTGTCGGGTTCGTTTGGATTAGCTTTTTACAAGGCACTTGAAGGCGCGAAGTCTATTTTGCCGCTGAAAGGCGCGGTCTTGATTTCTGTTTCAAGCAAAGATAAGAAAAATTCCCCCGGAATAGTCGAGGAAATAGGACAAATATTCAGCCGCACAGGCTTCAAGATTTACGCAACAAAAGGGACGCATGACTTTCTGGCTGAAAATGGCGTAGAATCCGAGAAAATAAAAAAACTGCACGAGGGTCGCCCGAATATTGTCGATGCGATAAAAAATAAACAGCTCGATGTAATCATAAACACACCGGGCGGGATTAAACAAAACGAGGTCGATGACTCTTATATAAGAAAATCGGCAATCAAGTTTAATATACCATATATAACAACGCTGACGGCCGCGCTTGCGGGAGTAAAAGGGACTGAGGCAAAAATCAACAATCCCGATGAGGAAGTCCTTTCCCTACAAGAATACCATAACAAAAGCGGCAATAATAAAGGAGGAGTATGAGTTACAGTAAAATTATACCGTGCCTTGACATTAAAAACGGGAGAGTTGTCAAGGGGGTCAAATTCGCCGACTTAAAAGATGCGGGCGACCCCGCGGAAATTGCGGAGCATTACAGCAAATCGGGTGCAGATGAAATTGTGTTTTTGGACATTACGGCGACTGTTGAAAACAGGGGGACTATGCTTGATGTAATTGCGAGAACCGCCAAAAACGTAACCGCTCCCATAACAGTAGGCGGGGGAATCCGCACGGTTGAAGATGCACAAGCGGTCATAAACGCGGGTGCGAACAAGGTCGGCGTAAATTCTGCGGCAGTTGCGCATCCCGCCTTAATAAGCGAGCTTGCGGACAAATTCGGGAGCGAAAAGGTTGTCGCGGCAATTGACGGCAAGCGGGGACTTGCCGCAGATTGCGGAAAGTATTACGTCTGTGTAAACGGCGGAATGAAATTGACTGATATTGATGCGGTTGAGTGGGCAATCGAGTGTGAAAAGCGCGGGGCGGGCGAAATCCTGCTGACGAGCTTTGATGCTGACGGGACAAAATCCGGCTATGATTTGGAAATGAACCGAGCAGTTGCCGCGGCTGTAAACATTCCGGTCACTGCTTCCGGCGGAGCGGGTTCTTTAGAGGACATTTACAACGCTTTAACGGAGGGTAAAGCGCGAAATGCCCTCGTTGCATCGTTGTTCCATTTTAATGTATTCACCGTAAGGCAGGTTAAGGAATACCTGCACGGCAAAGGCATTAATGTTGATTTAAGTATGTATTAATTGTTTGCACATTAGTGCAGAAAGGGAAAGGATAAAAAGTTTGAAAATAAACCTGCGTAAATGGAAAAACGAAGTTTTTAACGGCACATTAGTGCAGAAAGGGAAAGGATAAAAAGTTTGAAAATAAACCTGTGTAAATGGGAAAACGAAGTTTTTAACGGCACATTAGTGCAGAAAGGGAAAGGATAAAAAGTTTGAAAATAAACCTGCGTAAACGGGAAAACGAAGTTTTTAAAGGCACATTAGTGCAGAAAGGGAAAGGATAAAAGTATGGAGTTAGTGAAAAAGGGGAAAACTAAGGACGTTTATGAATTAGAAAACGGGAATTATCTGCTTAAATTCAAGGACGATGTGACGGGGACAGACGGTGAATTTGACCCCGGCGCAAACGAAGTGGGACTTTCGATTGAAGGGATGGGCAACTGCGGACTGCGGCTTACCGCTCACTTCTTTAAGCTTTTACACAAAAGCGGAGTCAAGACCCACCTTGTGAACGCAGACATCGACAACAACACAATGGAGGTTTTGCCTGCCATTGTCTTCGGCAACGGAATGGAAGTGATTTGCCGATTCAGGGCGGCAGGGAGTTTTGTCCGCCGATACGGCGACTATGTGAAAGAGGGGCAGTCGTTTGCCGAGCCTTTTGTGGAAGTAACCCTCAAAGACGACGAACGGGGCGACCCGCCGATTACCAAAGATGCACTTGACGCTTTGGGAATCGTCACCAACGAAGAATATGAATCGTTAAAGTCACAAACGATTGAAATTTGCACAATCGTTAAAGAAGAGCTTGCTAAACACGGTTGTGAGCTTTTCGACATAAAGCTTGAATTTGGAATTACAGAGTCCGAATCGGAATCGGAAGTCATTTTAATAGATGAGATTTCGGGCGGGAATATGAGAGCATATAAAGGGGGAAGCATTGTTGCCCCACTTCAATTGGCGAAAATCGTATTGGGATAAGTCACTGCAGAAGTTCCCAAGCAAGGAAATTAAGCGAAAATGAATATTAAAAAAGCGTTTCCGTTTAAGATTAAAGCGGAATGGGTTGTATTGGCGTTGGTAACGGGGGTGCTGTTTTATTCCCACTTGTACTGGGATATAATTATCACTACCCGTCACGGAATCAATGTGTGGTATTCTCTGTTTGACGGGCGGATTTTTGATTTTTACTTTGATAACGTAAACCCGCCTGTTTCAAACTTTGCAACTTCATCGGCAATATACCCGTTTACGGTGTATGTCGTGTTCGCCGTGTGGAATTTCCCGCTTTGGCTGGCGGAGCGTTTTTTCGGATTCGACCCGTTTATGTCAACTGCCGCGCTTATGTACGGGAAAAGCATCTTAATCCCGTTTTTGCTCGGGTGCGGATTCATGGTGTACAAAATATGCACCAAATTAGAGATGGGCAAAACCAACTCAAAATGGTGTGCTTATTTTTTTCTTTCAAGCGCATTGGTGTTTTTTTCGCTTGCAGTGACAGGTCAGTATGACATATTTTCATTGTTTTTTATTTTGCTCGGGCTGTATTTTTATTTAGAGAAAAAATATATCGGGTTTATTATCTTTTTCGGAATAGCAATAACCCTCAAAATGTTCGCCTTGTTTATTTTTATCCCGCTTGTGCTTCTTTATGAAAAGCGAATTTATGTAATTGCCGCTAATCTTATAGGAGGGATTACGTTTTATTTTTTCCTGAGTGCAGCATTTGTTATTCCCGATGGTTCGACCGCCATAATGAACAGGATGATAGGCTATTTGTTTTCGAGTACCCTACCACTGACTTATGTTCACACCCCCATTTTTGTAATCCTGACCATACTGCTGTGGATTTTTTGTTATATTGCAGTTCCGCTTGAAAATGAAGCCGAGCGGGGCGAGATTGCCGTTTATGCGGCATTCCTCTCAATGGCAGTCTTGTTTGTCGCCTGCTACACTCATCTTTACTGGATTATACTGATGTCACCGTTCATGAGCATACTCTGCTTTATTTGCCTCAAAAATAAAAGGCACACAAGAGCGGTATTTCTTATTGAAACAATGGCATCGGGTGCGGTTGTCTTCGCGCTGAATATACTGGGGACACCCGTATTTTCAATGTACACGATTAATTCCGCAGTGTTGCCTACGCTGTTCGGGGAAGTACAGGGCGAAATTAATCTCGCGCAAATACTCGCGGAACGGCTCGGCGAAAACGGCTCGACGTTCCTCGGATTTATCCCGGCTTCATGCACTGCGGCATTTGTTGCGGGAATTATCGCCCTTTCCGTTATCTGTTACCGAAAAAACGGCAACAAGAAAACTCCCGCCGCAGATGGCTTCGAAAGGACTGAAAATATCGAATCCAAGCTGATTGAACCGCCAAAGGATATTATTTGGGGTAGGCTTGCTTTGAATTCGTTTATCTGCGGCGTTCCCGTTTTGTGTTATTTTTATCTGCTGTTGAGCCAATAGCTCCTCAAATCCCCAAGTAATTCTTAAAAAGCTCCTGCATAAGCTCGTCACGGTCAATGTGCCTTATCAGGCTTCTTGCATTCCTGTGCGTTGTTATGTAGGTAGGGTCCTCGGAAAGAGTGTACCCGACAAGCTGATTAATGGAATTATACCCTTTTTCTTGAAGCGCATCGAACACCTCGGTAATGATTTTCTTCATTTCGCTCTCGCGTTCTTGCTGTATCGGCTTAAAAGCCATTGTTTTATCTAACATGACATTTCTCCTTTTCTTTTTATCCACTAACTATTATATACTAAAAAATTTATTTTAGCAAGCTTTTCTGTGCGATTTTAATTTTTTGGTTAAAATATAAGCTTAGGTCGGTGCTTTTTGTGCAAATTGAACATATTATGTATCGAAAAAGTGTTTTTTATGCAAAATATATAGAAATTTTATAAAATGCAAAAATTTTTGTTGACAAACATAGGTATATAATGTTACAATGCAATATATAAATGATAGTTATTGGCTGTTGTTTATAAATATTTGACCGGTGGTAGCTTAACTCCAAAGCGTTGTTTCGCCGAACGAGAGCAGAAATTTTCCGTTTGAGTTCGGTCACAAAGGTGTCGGTGTAAGTCCGAGGTCGGAAAAAATTAAAACGAGGTATATCAAATGCAATTCGACGACAGAACCCTTCAATGCAAAGACTGTGGAGAAGATTTCGTCTTCACGGCGGGTGAACAGGAATTTTATTCCGAAAAAGGCTTTGTTAATGAGCCGCAACGCTGCAAATCTTGCCGCGATGCAAAAAAAAGCTCAATGAGAAACAGAGAACCGTTCATCGCAACCTGTGCTGAGTGCGGCGGCGAAGCAAAATTGCCCTTCAAGCCCCGCGATGAAAGACCAGTCTACTGCAGCGAATGTTTCGCAACCAAAAGAGACAGCGTTTAACCCGACCACGGCTTTTACGTTGAATCAAAATTGCCGCTCTATTAAAATAGGGCGGTAGTTTTTTTCTGTAATTGGCATACGAGTATAAACGAGATAATACGCGAAAAAAGGCGGAATTTACAGCAAATCGGCAATATATTTGAAAAATTTGCAAAAAAGGTATTGACAAGACGTTTTAATGGGGGTATAATGACATTCGTTAAGTTAGAACCCGCAATACAATACTTCGCTTATTTGTACGGGTTCTTAGAAATAGTTTTAATCAGGAGGGATAACTCTATAATGTCAACATTTATGCCCAAAGCAGGGGAGATTGTCCGCAAGTGGTATATCCTCGATGCCGCCGATAAACCATTGGGGCGGGTAGCTACTCAAGCGGCTACAATTTTGAGAGGGAAACACAAGCCGATATTTGCCCCTCATTGTGACTGTGGCGACCATGTAATCGTCTTAAATTGCGAAAAAGCAGTCCTTACCGGAAACAAGTTGCAAAAGAAATATCACCGTTGGCACACCGGGTGGATTGGCAGCTTGAAAGAAATCCGTTACGACAAACTGATGAGCGAAAAGCCGGAAAAGGCAATGATGCTCGCTGTCAACGGAATGTTGCCGAACACTACGCTCGGACGCAAGGCACTCACAAGGTTGCGCGTTTACAGAGGCGCGGAACACAAGAATGCGGCTCAAAAGCCGGAAGTGTGGAAGGGGGATTAACCTAAGATGATAACATACAACTCAAAACCGTATTACTACGGTACGGGAAGAAGGAAACACTCGGTAGCGAGAGTCAGGGTTTATCCCGGGAGCGGTTCGATAACCATTAACAACAGGGATATAGAAGATTACTTCGGTCTTGACACTTTAAAGCTGATTGCACGTCAGCCTTTGGCATTAACCGGCACAGTTGAGAAATTTGATATAATTTGCACTGTGAGCGGCGGAGGAGTAACGGGGCAGGCGGGTGCAATCCGCCATGGTGTTTCCCGTGCGTTGTTGCAGTACAGTGAGGAGCTTCGACCTGTGCTGAAAAAAGCGGGCTTCCTTACCCGTGACCCGAGAATGAAAGAGCGTAAGAAGTACGGTCTTAAAGCGGCTCGCAGAGCTCCGCAGTTCTCAAAGAGATAATTGCTGTATAGTCGGTCAGTTTGAGTTTAGTCTGCTGATTTGTGAGCAGATTTTCTGTCAAACAAGACGATTTTTGCGCGAATATCCGTGCATATTTAAGTAAAAATCAACGCAGTATGGCGGAAAATATGATATAAATTGCGACTAAACTTAAACTGACCGACTATAGTTGTGGCAGGGTGGAGAAATCCGCCCTGTTGCTGAT
>WRLX01000011.1 GCA_009777415.1 Oscillospiraceae bacterium | reverse complement strand
ACATCAAGCCTCTGCAATGAGCATACGGCACTGTGTCCTCGGTTGTCATCATCAATAATTTTGATTAGCCCGCCGTGTAACGGGTCGGGGCTGAGTACTGCCGAACAGCAATCGGGGTCAGTTTCCCAACTCCCGTCCAAAATCGCCGAATAATCTCCCGGAAAATAGAGCCATCTCCCCATTTTTGTAATCCCTATGGGAATTATGTCGTATACCGCCCTTGAAAGCCCGTTAAGCACCGAATATGCCGACCTTAACGAAACATTATAGTCCTTGGAAGCTCCCCCGAATAGTATTGCAATACGCTTTTTTGCCATTATTAAGTAATCCTTTCATTCGGCACATTGAAGTGTTGACAATTTACAATGTACAGTGTATAATAATAGATATAGTTCTCAATGAATTCAATGATTTTTAAATTATATCATATTTAAGTAATTATTGCAAGCTTTTCTACATATATTATTTGAGAGCTTAGTATTAAAATTATGAAAGGAAAAAAGCGTGGGCATTAAACTGACGAACAAGAGGCAAAAAGCCCACGCCAGTGTATAAAATGACAGACTTACGCATTGGTCAATACCTGCCTGAGGGCGGTCTTATTGCAAGAGAAGATAACAGACGCTCCGTCGAATCGGCGCGAGCATTGGAAGAGTGTATCGCTTCGAAACGAACCGTAGAGGCGGTTTGCAACGTCTGCGACTCAAACCACAACCTCATTGTGGACTTTGGCTTTATGAAGGGCATTGTCCCGAGGACTGAGGGTGCAATCGGCATTGACGATGGTTCAACCCGTGATATTGCCCTTATTTCAAGGGTAAATAAGCCAATCTGCTTTAAAGTAGTCGGCTTCACGGGCAACCCGGTTTCCCCCGACACTGTAGGCGGCGATATTATACGCTGCGATGTGCTGAATGCCGTTTCCAACGACCCTCAATACAGCGGAATGGTATTGCTTTCGCGAAAACAGGCGCAGGTTGAATGTATCTACGGATACATAAACAATCTGAAGCCGGGCGACATTATCCCGTCTAAAATTACCCATCTTGAACAGTTCGGGTGTTTTGTGGATATTGCGTGTGGTCTGCCGTCGCTGATTCCCATTGACGCTATTTCGGTATCGCGAATTTCTCACCCATCCGACAGATTCTATTCCGGGCAGGAAGCTCTGACGGTTGTCAAGTCAATAGACAGGAGTGCAGGGGAGGCATTCGGTTCGGGCATTTTCCCGAAAATCACCCTCACTCACAAGGAACTGCTCGGCACTTGGGAGCAGAACGCCGCTTCCTTTGCACAAGGTGAAACAGTTTCGGGAATTGTGCGTTCGGTTGAAAGCTACGGCGTTTTCGTGGAACTGCTGCCCAATTTGGCGGGGCTTGCGGAGCTTAGGGAAAATATTAGGGTTAATCAAGCGGTGAGCGTCTATATAAAGGCGATTATTCCCGAAAAAATGAAAATAAAACTGATTATAGTCGATTCGTTTGATGAACCCAAAATTAATTACAACTACGATTACCTCATCGAATCCGACAGAATCGACAAATGGGTGTACTCGACTGACAATTCCGACAAAATAATAAAAACGGATTTTGTTTAGACACCGTTTCTCGACTGTCTGTAAGCAAGTGCGGCTTGTTCGTTTTTGTTATCGGCGAATTTGTAATACACCCGGTCTTTGAGCGAGTCCGGGAGGTATTGCTGTTTGACGTAACGTCCAGGATAGTCGTGCGGGTAAAGATAACCTTGCCCTGATGCTCCGCCAATCCCGTCACAATGCTTGTTTTGCAATTGCCGGGGGACATCGCCCAAGTTCCCCGAGCGTATGTCGGCAATAGCGGCATCAATCGCCAAATACGCCGAGTTAGACTTAGGCGCGGTGCAAAGCAGAATTACAGCTTGAGCAAGCGGAATCCGCGCCTCGGGCAGACCCACCTGCAATGCCGAATCAACGCAGGATTTTACAATGCTGATTGCATTCGGGTACGCTAATCCGATGTCTTCAGCGGCGGTCACAAGCAATCGCCGGCAAACGGACGGCAGGTCGTCCGCAAGAATAAGCCGCGCCAAATAATGCAAGGCGGCGTTCTCGTCTGAACCGCGTATTGACTTTTGGAACGCGGACAGCGCGTCATAATGCGCATCACCGTCACGGTCATACCTCATCGCGCTTTTTTGGACAAGCTCGTGTGCAACCTCGGAAGTGACTTCTTTCCCATCGGCGACTAACACACACAATTCAACGGCATTAAGTGCCTTTCGCACATCCCCGCCGCACCCCTGTGCAATTATTTGCACCACCTCGTCAGACACGATTGTCCCCTGCGCCGAAAAGCCTCTTTTAATCGCGGGGGCTGTTTCACCGGGAGTAAGGTTTTTAAACTCAAACACCGTACACCTTGACAAAATCGCGCCGTAGACATAAAAATAGGGGTTTTCGGTTGTGGACGCAATAAGCGTTATTTCGCCGCTTTCAATATATTGGAGGAGGCTTTGCTGTTGCTTTTTATTGAGGTATTGAATCTCATCAAGGTACAACAGCACCCCTTTGTTGCCGTTTTCGCCATAATCCATGAGCGAACTTGATTGTAAGTCGGTGGCTTGTGAAATTATAGCTTTAATATCAGCGGTTGATGCCGATGTCCCGTTGAGCTTATGCAATTGCATATCGGTTTTATTTGCGATTATATTGGCAATAGTAGTCTTGCCGACTCCCGAAGGCCCATAGAACAGCATACACGGAATAACTGCTGACTCAATAATTTTTCGCAAAGGCTTCCCCAAACCAATTAAATGGGATTGACCCGCAACCTCATCAAGAGTTGCGGGGCGTATTTTATCGGCTAACGGCTTTTTGGTGAACATACGCCTTATCCCCTTATAAAGAAAATGCAGAAGAATATAATCGCTATGATGATGGCAGTTATTAAGCCGCCCTCTTCTTTTTTATGTCCTCTCAGCTTCATGCCGCGCAACGTGCTTTTTTCAATATCACGCGACAATCCGTCAAGAATCTCATCGGCAAGGCTTTTACAGCACGCAAAAGCACCTACTCCGATGCTCGACACACTGTCGGGCAGGTTTACAGTCTCCAATTTATCGCAGTTTGCAAAAGCGTAATCGCCAATGTTTGTTACACTGTCAGGGAGGTCTACTGTTGTGAGGCTGTCGCAATTCCAAAAAGCCTGTCTGCCAATACTTATTACACCATCGGGAATTGTTATGCTTGTGATTCTGCTGTTTTTAAAGCATTCATCGCCAATCGCCTTTACTCCGTCCGGTATAACAATTTCGCTTGACACGCCGTTATACCTCTCAAGTGTCCCCGCACGAACAACAAAATCCTCTCTGCCTTCGCCGTAAATGTTTACCGTTTTGTTTACAACGCCGGCGTTTATTTGAGCATTATAATTACTTACCGCTTTTTCAACAATAAACGCCGAGCCGCAATGAGAACAGACGGCAGCTTCCTTAGTCTTGTCAACCTCTAAGCGCGCCCCGCATTGCGTGCATATTGCCGCTGTATACTGCATACGAACCCCTCCACTCCGCCAAAATAGTCACTACTTCGCCGAGACAGCCAATTTCTTGCGTGCCGCCTCTCTTACGGTTTCTTCCGTTGCGTTTTTCGCAATGTCGGCTAAAATTGACGGTTCGGTTATTTTCCCAAGTGCCAGCTCACGCATTGCCCAAACTTTTTTTGAAAAAGCAGAAGGCAACTTTGCCACATATGCGAGGGCGTTTTGGTCGCTTAACTGCTCGACAATCTTCATTCGTTTCCCATCGCCCAAATCCTCATCCTTGACAATATCGGCGTATACCGCTTGCGCAAGTGCCTTATCGTTCAGTTTAAGTGCGGCTTTATAGCGAATTTTCCAGTCATCGTAGTTTTGGGTAACATAAACGAGAGTATTTTGGTCGGTCAACCTGCCAACCACCAAAAGCAGTATACCCTTATCTTTTTCTTTTTTCACAATCTCGGTAAGCGCCGATTGGTCGGTAAGCTTTTCGATTGCCGCACTGCGTACTGTCGGATTTTCGTCATTTTTCGCTACATCTGCAATAACATTTTGGTCGTTCAGTTTTACTGCCGCCTGTCTCCTTATGTCCGAAAGAGAGGCATTTTTGGCTAAGTCGGCGAGAATAGCTTGGTCGTCTAACTTTTCCATTGCCGCAACGCGAATTTCGTGCCGCCGTGCGTTTGTCGCCGCCCGTTTAAGTTTGTTCCCGTCTTTTATTCTTCGGACACTGTTAAGCCCTCTTTGGAGCTTATTGGTATCATCCGTCATCCATGCAGGTTCAAAAAATCCCATGTTTACCCTTGTCCTTTCTGCACTGTGCGTGCTATAAAAATTCGTTTTCCCATTTACCGAGGATTAACTTTCAAACTCTTGTTCTTGCCCTTTCTGCACTGTGCGTGCTATAAAAATTCGTTTTCCCATTTACCGAGGACTTACTTTCAAACTCTTGTTCTTGCCCTTTCTGCACTGTGCGTGCTATAAAAATTCGTTCTACTGATAAAGCGGATATTTTTCGCATAATTTTGTCACCATTTCCCTAACTTGGGCTTTATTGAGTTCAAAATCTTTCGCAGTCAGGAAAATACATTCGGCTATTACAGCCATGTCGCTCTCAATAAGTCCGCGAGTTGTAACCGCAGGCGTACCGAGCCGCAATCCGCTTGTTACAAAAGGCGACTCCGGGTCGTTCGGAACGGTGTTCTTGTTAGTAGTGATGTACACTTCGTCAAGCTGTTTTTCAAAAACCTTGCCCGTGATTTTAAACGACTGCAAATCCACCAACATTAAATGTGTATCAGTCCCGCCGCTGATTAGGCTGAAACCTCTCTCGGTAAGCGCGTCCGCCAACGCTTTTGCATTCTTTTTGACTTGGACGGCGTATTGCTTGAATTCCGGCTTCATTGCTTCTGCAAAGCAGACGGCTTTAGCGGCAATAACGTGCATAAGTGGGCCGCCCTGTGTTCCCGGAAAAACCGCCCTGTCAATTTTTTTCGCAATTTCCTCATTGTCAGTCAACACCATGCCTCCGCGAGGGCCGCGCAAAGTTTTATGAGTCGTGGTAGCAGTCACATCTGCATAAGTGACAGGCGACATATGCTCACCTGCGGCGACAAGCCCGGCAATGTGTGCCATGTCCACAAAAAGATACGCGCCGACACTTTTGGCAATCTCGGAGAACCTTTTAAAGTCTATTTCACGCGGATAAACAGTCGCACCCGCAACTATCATTTTAGGTTTTACCTCATTTGCTTGTCGCTCAATAGCGTCATAGTCAAAGGTTTGCGACGTTTCATCTAATTTATAAGGTATAAAGTTGAAATATTTCCCCGATATATTGACAGGTAGTCCGTGAGTCAGATGTCCACCTTGGTCAAGGCTCATTCCCATTACCGTGTCGCCGTGGTTCAACAAAGCAAAATATACCGCCATATTCGCTTGCGAGCCTGAGTGTGCCTGAACATTTGCGAATTTTGCCCCGAACAGCTTTTTAGCGCGTTCAATTGCAATATTCTCAACAACGTCAACACATTCACAGCCGCCGTAGTAGCGTTTTGCCGGGTATCCTTCCGCATATTTGTTAGTCAGAACGCTCCCCATTGCCGCCATTACAGCGGGGGAAACAATGTTCTCGCTCGCAATAAGCTCAAGATTGCGCTGCTGCCGTTTTAATTCGGCACCCATCGCTTGCCCGATTTCCGGGTCAAACTCCGAAACAAACCCGATAGAATCCTGTAAATCCTTATACATACTTTTACTCTTGCCCTTTCTGCACTGTGCGTGCTATAAAAATTCGTTTTCCCAGTTACCGATGATTAATTTTTACTCTTGCCCTTTCTGCACTGTGCGTGCTATAAAAATTCGTTTTCCCAATTACCGATGATTAGTTTACAAACCCTTCCCAATCCTTCAGGAATCTTTCGATTCCAATATCGGTAAGAGGGTGGCTCAACATCTGCCAAAAGACATTAGGCGGGATTGTAGCAATATGGCATCCGCAACGCGCCGCCCTTGTAACATGGATAGGGTTGCGGATTGATGCCGCGATTACCTCGCACTTGATGTCTTGAATGGCGAATATATCCGTTATTTCTTCTATAAGCTCCATCCCGCGCGTCCCCACATCGTCAAGCCGCCCCAAAAACGGGCTTACATAAGTGGCACCCGCTTTTGCCGCCAAAAGTGCCTGCGCAGCCGAGAACACCAACGTCACATTCGTCTTGATTCCCCGTGCGGTAAGCTCTTTGCAGGCTTTCAGCCCTTCTTCATTCATCGGCAACTTGATGATAACATTTTTGTGGATTTGGGTCAGCGGGATTGCCTCTTCCACCATTTTGTCGGCTTCGAGGGAAATGACCTCCGCAGAGATAGGACCATCGACTATTTCTGCGATTTCTGCGACTACCGTCTTAAAATCTCTTCCTTCTTTTGCAATTAGGGATGGGTTGGTAGTAACCCCGCAAATTACTCCCATGTCGTTTGCACGCTTGATTTCCGCAATGTTAGCGGTATCAATAAACAGCTTCATTCCTTTAATTTCTCCTTAAAATTATAATTTTCAGACCACTTAGAGGTCTGCTCTTTTATACATTTTAATATAATTAACTCTTTTTGTCAAGAGTAGTTGACTAATTAAATAAAATAATGTATAATAGCTTTATAAAATCTTAGAAAACAAAACTTTCATAATGAATTTGTGAGGAAAGGGCAAGGGTAAAAAAATGAAAAGACGGGACAGAATCAATTATTATCTTGACATTGCGTTAGTCGTGAGCGAGAGGGGGACTTGTTTGCGCAGAAAATTCGGCTCTATTATTGTGAACAACGACGAGATTATCTCAACGGGATTTGTCGGTTCACCGAGAGGGCGGGAAAACTGTTGTGACAGAGGAGTCTGCCTCAGGGATGAGCTGAAAATTCCTAAGGGTCGCCAATATGAGATATGCCGCTCGGTTCATGCCGAGGCAAACTGCATTATTTCGGCGGCGCGGCGGGATATGCTCGGGGGGACACTTTACTTAGCCTGCCGCGATGCCAAAACCGGGGAAACAGATGGCGAGGTTGAGCCGTGTGCAATGTGCAAACGACTAATTATCAATGCAGGCATCTCTACAGTTATTATAAGGGTGACAAACGACGAATACAGGTCGATTACTGTAGAAAAATGGATAGAGGAAGACGATACAAAAGCCTCAATCGGCAATTATTAAAAAGGAACGGTGTAAAAATATGAAGCTTATATTTGCTATTATCAACAACGACGATTCCCATTCTGTGTCAACCGCGCTTACGCAAAACGGGTTTCAAGCGACAAAATTGGCATCGACGGGCGGGTTTCTTATGTCCGGGAACACAACATTTCTGCTGTGTGCCGAAAGCTCGCGGGTTGACGACATTATCGGGGTGATAAAAGAACACTCCAACAAACGTAAACAATTTGTTCCGAACGCGGCATCCTACGGCGAAAGCGGGTACTCAAGCTTCCCCGTAGAAGTAAGCGTAGGCGGGGCGACAATCTTTGTCACCAATATTGAACGATTCGAGAAAGTTTAAGAAGCTGTGTGAAAGGACAAGGGTAAAAACTTTCAAAACAATATAACTGTTGAAAGGACAAGGGTAAAACTTTGGAAGCAAGACTGCATAAATGCGGAAAACGAGACTTTCAAAACAATATAACTGTTGAAAGGACAAGGGTAAAACTTTCAAAACAATATAACTGTTGAAAGGACAAGGGTAAAAGTATGACTATACAGTCTTTGTATGATGCGGGGAGGCTTCCTCATGCTGTTTTATTCATAGGTGGGGCTGAATGTGAAAATGAGGTAACCCATGCAATTAAACTGCATAATTGCGCTTCGGCAGACACAATCCGCGTAAAAGAGACAATGCCGCCGAGCGATTCGGAAAAAAAATCGGGAAAACCCTCTTACTCTTACAAAATTGATGCACTCAGGGGGGTTATCGGCGCAGGTAATCTGCGTCCGCAGTTCGGCGATACGCGGGTATTTGTTTTTAAAGAGTTTGATACAATGAGCGAGGTTTGCCAAAACGCGTTGCTGAAATTCATCGAAGAACCGCGCGAATATAACAGGTTTGTTATGACTGCCCGGTCAACTTCAAAAATATTGCCTACTATTTTGTCGCGGGTCGTCGTGATTAGGCAACAGGATGTAAACAGCGGCAATATTGCCGACAGCGGTGAACATCAAGAATGGGAAATAATCGCAAAAGCGGTTACAGAGGCATTGATAAGTAAAAATGAGTACGGCATTGCGGCGGCATTCAGCCGTGTTAAGGACAGGCAGATGTTGGGCGGCGTTTTGCAATTGCTCACGGAGGAGTTGTGCGGACTCATGCGAACGGCAGATAATCCCGCAGTTATAATTGAAGCAACAGACGTAATTCGGAAATATGCCAAACGCATGGAGGTAAACCCGAATATTCAAGTAACCGTCACCTCCTGCGCAGCTGAACTGTACTGTGTACTTTAGAAAGAAATAGATTTTCACAGGGGCTTTGTGCCTCGGAGAGGAATGGAGTAAAAAAGTTTGAAAGTAAATCTGAGGTTGTGCGGAAAACGCACTTTCGTGGCATATTAGTGTCGGAAAGGAATGGAGTAAAAATGGCTGAAATTGTTGGAGTCAGATTCAAAGGGGCGGGGAAGGTGTATCACTTTTCGCCTGCGGGATACTATGTAAAAAAAGGCGACAAAGTGATTGTCGAGACATCGCGCGGATTGGAAATGGGTTCGGTTGTTATGTCCGATAAGAGGACTATCGATTCCGAAAACGGCGAAAAACCGAGAACTCTTAAACCTATCATACGTGTGGCAAGCCGCGATGATATTGAAAAATGCAAAAGAAATCGCCAACGCGAAAAAGAAATAATGGTGGTTTTCACCAAAAAAATTGAAGAACACAATCTGTTAATGAAACCGATTGACATTGATTGTACTTTTGACGGCAGCAAGATTGTTTTTTATTTTACTGCCGAAAGTCGCGTGGACTTTCGCGAATTAGTCAAAGATTTGGCGGGGATTTACCGCACACGCATTGAGCTGAGACAAATCGGAGTGCGTGACGAAGCGAAAATGCTCGGCGGTCTCGGAATATGCGGACGTGGATTTTGCTGTTCGAGCTTTTTGGGAGAATTTCAGCCCGTGTCAATCAAAATGGCAAAGGAACAATCCCTTTCTCTTAACCCGACAAAAATATCGGGAACTTGCGGGCGGCTTATGTGCTGTCTCAAATACGAGCAGGATTGTTATGAAGAGTTGCTCAAAATAACGCCTAAAATCGGCGCGTATGTGGAAACTGCCGAGGGTAAAGGTGTTGTCGAGGACGCTAACATTTTGACGGGGAATCTTAAAGTCAAGCTGAGTAAAAAAGACGACTCGCCCGCCATTACAGTAAGCAAAGACAAAGTTAAGCTGCTGAAAGACGGGCAGGTACGACTCAGCCGTGAGGAAATTGCCGCCCTAAAACAGCTTGAACAAAATTAATGAAACTGACAAACATTACTGTTATAAAAGAACTGATGTCAAGGCACGGCGTTTCGTTCACCAAGTCGTTGGGTCAAAATTTCTTGATTAATCCATCGGTATGTCCGAAAATGGCGGGTGTAAAAACATCGGGCAGGGTTGCTGTAGAAATAGGTGCGGGAATCGGTGTACTCACCCGTGAACTGTCAAAAACTGCCGACAAAGTGATTGTAATCGAAATAGATGAATCGTTAAAACCTATTCTCGCCGAAACACTGGCAGACTGCGGCAATGTCGAGATTATATGGGGCGATGTCCTTGAAGTTGACTTGCATAAAGTTTTGGAGGAGAGAAAAGCGGAAAGGTTCGATATATGCGCAAACCTGCCGTATTATGCCGCAACTCATATTATAATGAAGTTGCTTGAATTTTCCGCACAAGGTTCTGTGTGCCTTAACAGCATTACCGTCATGGTGCAGCACGAGGTTGCACAGAGGTTTACCGCACTTCCGGGCAGCAAGCAATACGGGATTGTCAGCGTTGCCGCCCGCTTTTACAGTGAGCCTGAAATGCTGTTCAAGGTTTCGAGAGGGAGCTTCTTTCCCGCGCCGAATGTAGACAGTGCGGTAATTCGGTTAAATATCCCGCCGCAAAAAAAGTACAGTCTAAGCGGCGAACATGGCGAAAATCAAGACAAACAGTTTTTCCGGCTTGTAAAGTCGGCTTTTTCGGAGCGACGAAAACAGCTGTGTAACCCCGTTTCCAAGGAATTCATCCTTTGCGGCATCGGCAAAGAAGATGTCCGCCATGCACTTGAGGCAATCGGCAAAAATCCCGCATCAAGGGCAGAGGAATTAAGCGTTGAGGAATTTATAAATTTGTATGAAAATATTAGCAATCGAATCATCGTGCGATGAAACATCCTGCGCAGTCGTTGAAAACGGCAGTCGTGTTTTATCCAACGTCACCGCATCCCAAATTGAGGAACATAAACTGTACGGCGGAGTTGTCCCCGAGATTGCCTCCCGCCGCCATTGCGAATGCATCGTTTCTGTATGTGAGTTGGCATTAGAGCGGGCAAAAACAACATTGCCGGAAATAGACGCAGTTGCAGTGAGCTATTCTCCCGGATTAATCGGCGCGCTGCTTGTGGGCGTGAATTTTGCCAAAGGAATCGCATTGGCTTGCGGCAAACCGCTCATTCCCGTGCATCATATAAGGGGGCATATTGCCTCAAACTATTTGGACTGTTCGGAAACAAACAACCAAGCGGGTTCGCCCTCGCAACCTTTGAATCCGCCTTTTTTGGCATTAGTCGTTTCCGGCGGGCATACAACGATTACTCATGTAAAAAGCTACACCGAATTTGAAGTCATCGGCACTACGCTTGACGATGCTGCGGGAGAAGCGTTTGACAAGGCGGCACGCGCTATGGGGCTTCCCTACCCTGGTGGTCTGCATATTGACATACTTGCCCAAAACGGCGATTACAACAAGTATAAACTGCCTTTTCCCAAAACCGAAAACAAACATGATTTCAGCTTTTCGGGATTGAAGACAGCGGTAATAAACCTTTTGCATAATTCAAAACAATCGGGGCAATTTGAAAAGCTTGACATTCCGTCGGTTGCCGCGAGTTTTCAGCATACTGTATGCGAAATTCTTGTGAAAAAGACTATGTCCGCCGCCGCCGAGTCGGGTATGCGGACAATCGCTCTTTCCGGCGGGGTGGCGGCTAACTCATATCTGCGCAATATATTGGAGCAAAACTGCCGATTGTCGGGCTATCGGTTGTTTGTCCCCTCTTTGGAGTACTGTGGTGACAATGCGGCAATGATTGGCGCACAGGCGTATCATGAATTCCTTGCCGGAAATACAGCGGACAGTACACTTAATGCTTATGCCGCGCGTTCGATTGCTTTTTAGGGCTGTTGGGATTACCCGCACAACTGCTCTAAGTCCCGCTTCAGCCTTTTTATTATCCTTTTTTCAAGCCGCGAAATATAGCTTTGTGATATGCCGATTTCATCGGCTACTTCTTTTTGTGTCCTCTCTTTGTTATCGTTAAGCCCGTACCTCATTTCCATTATTTGGCGTTCACGCGGGTTCAGCGATGCTATTGCCGTCAAAAGCAGTTTGCGTTCAACCTCGTTTTCTATGTTTATGTTGACTACATCGTTTTCCGTGCCGAGAACATCCGACAATAAGAGTTCATTGCCGTCCCAGTCAATGTTAAGCGGCTCATCAATGGAAATCTCATACTTATACTGGTTGGACTTGCGCAGGTACATGAGTATTTCATTTTCAATACAGCGCGATGCATAGGTGGCGAGCTTGATGTTTTTATCGGGGCTGAAGGTATTAACCGCTTTAATCAAGCCGATTGTGCCAATGGAAATAAGGTCTTCGATTCCTATTCCCGTTGACTCAAACTTTTTCGCGATATAAACAACAAGCCGCAGATTATGGACTATCAGCGTTTCGCGCGCCGCTTGAAAGTCGGTAACAAGCATGGCAAAAGCGGTTTCTTCTTCTTCCTTAGTCAACGGCGGGGGGAGTGATTCCGCGCCGTTTATGTAGAAGACACCCTTTGTTTTTTTATCAAGCCTTATTTTTTTGTACAACTTCCTTAAAAGTCTTTGCAGTTCACACATCGTCTTATTTGCTCCTTGAATTTCTATATTAATAATTTTGGGTTAAATATTGCGGGCGAGTCGTTTACGGGGTTGTCGGCATTTATTATCCCGATTAACGCATTCACCGACTTGCGCATATTGTCGCTTTTTATAACAATTTCGTCCGCTTTGAAAACCGGGATTAAACCGGAGGAGTCGATTGTATTATAAGGTAAGAGGCGTGCCCGCCCCAACTCCTCAAAGCGCAGAACCGAAACCTGCAAAGCGGGGCAAATCACTACAGGGAGTCCCGAAAAATAGTCGGTCAGCATATTCCCAGTGTCGGCAAGTGCGTTTATCGATACCGAATTTCCGCCTTTTGAAACTGTTATTTCATACGTTCGCCCCCCCGCGAGTTTTACATCGAGAATGTACCGCAAAAGCCGTACAAGCCCGTATGCGAGCATTGTCGTTACAATGAGTGCTGTAAATGATATGTCAAAGTAGACAATCCCGTTGTTATACTCCATTCCGAGAGGTGCCGCGAAAAACCATAAAAGCAGAGTAAACCCCGCGAACACCACGTTGATTATTATAAAAATCAGCGAGTGTTTCAGATATTCATAACCGCTTCTATACCCAAAAGCAATCAAGACAATCAGCATACCGAGTACTATTTTCACTGCCGAGCCGAGCAAAAAAGGGAGCGGCGGCAAAAGAATAAGCAATGAGGACACGCCGCCCGCTACCGAACCTGCAATTATTCTCGGGTTAGTAATTTTCAGGTGCAAAAACGCTGTTGTGCTTTTAAGTAAAAAAAAGGTTATGTACAGATTGATTATTATAAGAAGGTCGATGTATACAGTCCCCATATTCCCTCCTTGCGAATCCGGGCTTATACTCCTTTTCGGACAAAAATCCTTGATTTTTGTTAATTCGCCTTTGGCGAATTATGGCGTGAAACGCCACCGACACTACGTCATGACGCTTCACCGTCGGCTTTAGCCGACATCAATTGACGATTTCATCGTCAATTGTATTAAAAATCCCAGTGAGATTTTTAATGGTTAAGCGGTATATTTACCGCAGAAGCCCGTGCCTACTTTTAAATTATACAACCCTTATTATGCGAATTTTGTCGAAAGAGGACAGGCGAAATAAAAAATTTTTTACAAAACTAAAAATAAATTTTAGTTAAAACGCTTGCAATTAATTACGGAATGTTGTATAATTCAATATACTCTTGTATTTTGGATGTGAAAGGAAAAGCCAAGAATGATTAACGGGAACAAGCTGTCGCTTTACGGTTTTAATAATCTTACTAAGTCGCTAAGTTTTAATATCTACGATGTATGCTACGCTAAGACACAACGTGAGCAGCGTGATTATCTTGCATATATAAATGAGCAGTATAACTCCGAAAGGCTTACGCATATATTGACAACGCTTACCGAAATGATAGGCGCAACAGTTCTCAATATATCAAAGCAGGACTATGAACCCCAAGGGGCAAGCGTTACGCTTTTGGTCGCCGAGGAAAATATGCTTAAAAACAAGTTAGGGGCGACAGTTGTCGAGCATTTGGACAAAAGTCACGTCTCGGTTCACACCTACCCCGAGTATCACCCCGAAACTTTTCTCGCGACATTCCGCGTGGATATTGATGTAGCTACCTGTGGGGAAATTACGCCGCTTTCCACTTTGGACTATCTTATAGGCAGCTTTGATTCCGACATAATAACCATGGACTATCGTGTCCGCGGGTTCACTCGCGATATTTCCGGGCAAAAAATCTTTATCGACCACGAAATAGCCTCTATTCAAGACTATATCGACGACACAACAAAAAAACGCTACGATGCAGTTGACGTAAACGTATACCAATCAAATCTGTTCCATACAAAAATGCTCATAAAAGATATTGAGCTTCAAAACTACCTGTTTAATGCAGATGTATACGAACTTCCCCCGAAAACCCGCCTTGATATTACAAGCAATTTGAGAAGGGAAATGATTGAGATTTTTTCGGGGAGCAATATTTATTAGGGGGGAACATTGGAACTAAAACTACTATTCGACTTTGCGTTAATCTTAGTCGCTACAAAATTATTAGGGATGTTTTCCCGAAAAATGCACCTGCCGCAAGTGGTGGGGGCATTGTTCGCGGGAATCTTGTTAGGGCCTGCTGCGCTTGGCATAATCGCCCCTAACGAAGTGTTGACGGTGTTGGCACAAGTGGGGGTGATACTGTTGATGTTTTCGGCAGGGTTGGAGACCGACTTAAACCAAATCCGCCGCACACTTAAACCGGCAATTGCAGTTGCGTTTTTGGGGGTATTGTTACCGCTTGGAGGCGGGTTCGCAGTCGGTGCATTATTCGGGCAAAGCACACTTAACAGTGTGTTCATCGGCGTAATCTTAACCGCAACTTCCGTCAGCATCACAGTGGAAACGCTACAGGAAATGGGCAAACTCAACACCCGTGTAGGAGCAACAATAATGGGTGCGGCAGTGGTGGATGATATTTTAGGGCTGATTATACTTTCGGCAATCATGGGCTTTGGCGCAGGCGATGCAATCACGGACGGGGTGGCAAGCACTATAACGGCGGTGGGAATCACCCTGCTTAAAGTATGCGGCTTTTTTGTATTCGCATTGGTGTTTGGGTATTGTATAAGGAAACTGCTCACGTTATTGGAAGTGCGTTTAGGGCATAAAAAAAGAGTGCCGATTTTGGCACTTGCGTTTTGTTTTTTCTTTGCGTACTCGGCGGAGTGGTTCGGTGTTGCCGACATAATCGGTGCGTATTTTGCCGGATTGGCACTGTGCAACAGCCCTGCGGAGAAATATATCGAAGACAAATGCTCAGTACTATCGTTCATGTTTTTCTCGCCGATTTTCTTTGTAAGCATCGGACTTATGACTTCATTCAAAGGGTTGAATACCGCACTAATACTATTTACGGCGGCACTGTTGCTTGTAGCGGTCGCAACAAAATTAGCCGGTTGCGGATTAGGCGCGTTACTGTGCAAAATTCCCAAACGCGAGAGTTTGCAAATAGGTGTCGGCATGATTTCCCGCGGCGAAGTAGCAATCATAGTCGCCGCTAAAGGTATCGCAATCGGGCTTATGGACATTGAACTATTTTCGGGGGTGATTGTGGTTGTGATTGTTACTACGCTGATTACTCCTGTTTTAATGAAGTTGGCGGTTAGGTGTTGAAGTATTTGGCAGGCATGAGAAATCCCCCTCCGGGAGGGGGAGTACAGGGAATTACAATCCCCAAATCTCATTAGCGTATTCCTTAATCGTTCTGTCGCTTGAAAAAAATCCGGCGTTTGCGATATTTGTCAAGCACATTCTCGCCCATTGCTCCCTGTCTTGATATGCGCGGTTTGCCTTAATTTTTGCATCTGTGTAGTCCTCAAAATCTAACAACAGGTAATAATGGTCGGGAGCGTGCCATGACGCGCCGTCTAAAATGGCGGAGTATAACTCCTTGAACATAAACCCGCTTTCATCGGACAGACTTCCGTCCGTTAATGTGTCGAGAACCCGTTTAATGCGCGGGTTTTTCTCGTATATTTCCTTTGGATTATAACTGTCTTTGATTTTTTGAATGTCTTCCACCCTTGCCCCGAATACAAAGTTGCTCCCGAGAAGTGAATTACGCCCGCTGTAATTGGGGATTCCGCCCGGCATTCCTTTGCCCGCCTCCCTTACAATTTCAATATTCGCGCCGTCATATGTCCCGAGTGTGACCGCGCCGTTAAGCATTAATTTCATATTGCCCGTTCCCGAAGCTTCTGTCCCCGCGGTTGAAATCTGCTCGGAAATGTCACAGGCGGGCATTAGCTTTTCGGCATAAGAAACATTGTAGTTTTGTACAAATAACAGGTTAAGCTTATCGCTGACTTCCTTGTCATTATTGATGAGCCTGCCTATTTCGTTGATAAACTTAATAATCCCTTTTGCGCGGTAATATCCGGGTGCGGCTTTTGCCCCGAATAAGAATGTCATCGGCGCAAAGTCTTTTAGCTCGCCGTCTTTTAACTTAAAGTATATATCAAGGATTGAAAATGCGTTAAGAAGCTGCCGTTTATACTCGTGCAGCCGTTTGACTTGAATGTCGAAAATCCCGTCTATATTAAGCTTTGCGTCAAACTCGTGATACTTAACGTGCCACGAAAGCTGTTCCTTTTTTGCCCGCTTTATTTCATTAAGCCTGCCAAGCGCGTGGCTGTCGTTGGAATAAGCCTCAAGCTTTTTCAATTCGTCAAGCTCAGTCAGCCATCTGTCGCCTATTCTCTCGGTAATAAACTGCGATAATTCCGGGTTACAAAGAGCAAGCCACCGCCTTTGAGTAATCCCGTTTGTTTTGTTGATGATTTTTTTCGGATAAAGCTTGTGCCATTCTTTAAGTGTATCTTTTTTCAAAATATCGGTGTGCAATTGTGCAACTCCGTTTGTCATGCTTGTACCGAAAACGGCGAGTCTCGCCATGTGTATTCTTCCCTCGTCTATAATGTTGTAAATATTTCGTTTGTCTTCGTCTATATTCTTTTTGTGCAAGACATAGCGCAACTCATTTTGAACCATGACTACATAGGGGTAGACTTCGGGAATAACCGTGCAAAACAGCTCAACATCCCATTTTTCAAACGCCTCTGCCATTATCGTGTGGTTAGTATAATTGAGTGCCGCACGCGCAGTTTTAAACGCCTCGGTAAAGGTGAGATTCTCAAGAATAAGAAGCCGTATTAATTCGGGAACTGCCACAGCGGGATGAGTATCGTTTAGCTGAACCGCGTAATGCTCTGCAAACTTATTGAAATCGGGAGCAGTTTCGGAATTTGCCTTAAAATCCCTAATCATGCTTTGGAGCGATGCGCTTGCAAAAAAGTATTCCTGTTTAAGCCTCAGTCGTTTACCTTCATCGGTATCGTCATTCGGGTACAAGACACAACTGATTGCTTCGGCATGGTCGCGAGCGCGGAACGCCTCGGAATAGTCTTGTTTGTTAAACGATTCAAAGTCAAACTTTTCACTCGTCAACGGTTCAGCCTGCCACAATCTGAGTCGGTTTACGGTTTTTGTACCGAACCCGATTATCGGCATATCATAAGGAATCGCCCAAACAGACTGATTCTTAAAATCAATCCGCACCCGCTCACCCTCGTTTCGGACACTCCAAGGGTCGCCGAAATCAGTCCAGTCGTCGGGTATTTCATTTTGAAAGCCTTTGTCAAAGTATTGACGGAACAATCCGTAACGGTAACGTATCCCGTAACCGTCAAGCGGCAAATCATGAGTAGCTGCCGAATCAAGGAAACAAGCGGCAAGTCTCCCGAGACCCCCGTTTCCGAGAGCGCAGTCGTCAATCTGCTCAAATAAATTGGGGTCTAACCCGCTGTTTGAAAGAATTTGGCGGGTTTCGGGCAACAATCCGAGATTAAACAAGTTTGAATAAACCATTCTGCCGAGTAGGAATTCGATTGAGAGATAACAGGCGGTCTTTTTGTCCCGCCTGTTTGAATATGGCGGAATTTGCTCCATAGCGGCAGATGAAATTGCGTTATAGAGCTTCTTTGGATTTTTTTCTCCGCCCCTTAAAATATTTTCGAGTTTTTGTTTATAGCTTGACATTATATTTCTCCTATGGTAAAATTTTTATTATTATAACAGTAAAAATTGGTTTTGTCAAGCTTAAAATTTAAAAAGTGCAGAAAGGACAAGGGTAAAAGCTTGAAAGCATTCTACGTAAATGCGGAAAACGAAACTTTAGTGACCGCTTGTGCAGAAAGGACAAGGGTAAAAGCTTGAAAGTATTCTACGTAAATGCGGAAAACGAAACTTTAGTGACCGCTTGTGCAGAAAGGACAAGGGTAAAAATATGTCAGTAGTAATAAAAAAGGTTATTCCCGGTTCGCCCGCGGATAAAGCGGGGATAAAACCGGGAACACAGTTAATTTCAATAGACGGATGTCCTATCAATGATGTATTGGATTATATGTTTTATGCCGATGACGACATGGGGCTTGAGTTTGATACATTCCTTATGGATAAAAAGCGGCATTGCGGCAACGCTTGCATATTTTGCTTTATTGAGCAACTCCCAAAAGGAATGCGAGAGTCTCTTTACTTTAAAGACGACGACTCGCGACTCAGCTTCCTGCAAGGCAATTACATCACACTAACCAATCTTACAGAAAGCGATGCGGACAGGATTGTCAAAATGCGGACACCCGTCAACATCTCTGTTCATACTACTAACCCCGACTTGCGGGTAAAGCTTATGGGGAATCCCAAAGCGGGGGAATCGCTCAAAATCCTGTATAGATTCGCAAAAGCGGGAATAAGCATGAACTGTCAATTAGTGCTTTGCCCCGACATTAACGACGGAGACGAGCTTACACGTACTCTTAAAGAACTCGTTTCATTTGAATCGGTCGAGAGCATTGCCTGTGTCCCTGTCGGATTAACAAAGTTTCGCGGCGGATTGTACAAATTGCGCAATTTCACCGAAGCCGAGGCGGCCGCTGTAATAGAAATCGCCGGAAACAGGGACTTTTGCTCAAAAGTCTTCTGTGCCGACGAGTTCTATTTAACGGGAAAAATGAAAATGCCTGAATATGAGCATTACGGAACATTCCCACAGTATGAAAACGGGGTCGGAATGTGGGCGCATTTTAAATCCGGAATGCAAAACGCCGAACGCGCAAATAATAATAAGAGTACAAGCAAAAAGAAAATCTCTGTTGTAACAGGAACTGCCGCATTCCCGCTTATAAGCGAGTTGACCGAGCCTTTTAAAAATGTTAATGTTTTCCCAATACGCAATGACTTTTTCGGCGAGAGTGTAACAGTATCGGGGCTTTTGACGGGCGAGGACATAATCCGTCAGTTGCTCCCGCTTCAAAATCAATTGGGCGAAGAACTTTTAATCGGGAGGAACACCCTTAATTCAGACGGAATGTTCCTTGACGACACGACTACTGCCGAGATTGAGTCTGCCCTCGGTGTAGTTGTCAAGCTCATTGAACCCGACGGCGATGCGCTGTATAGCGCAATTCACTAACTTTTGGGCGGCAATTGGTTAAGAGCCTCTTGAGCGTCGATGGTATCCGAGGCATTCCCGCTCTCCCAAGTATTCGTGGTGTCTGCAGCATTTTGTGTACCTGTGGTTATTGCAGGTTCGGCTGCGGTTGACGAAAGCGGCGCAGTGGTTGATGCGGCGGCGGAATTGCCGGCACTGATTCCCGCGACTTCATTCGCGTTCGCGCCTTTTATTTCACCCATTGCAGTCGTTGCCGAGGTTTGCTCTGCGTTTGCCGACAATTGCCCGATTTGCCCCGTTGCCTTTGCCTCGACTAACAGCCCCCACGCTGATTGCAACTCGTCATCGCTCAGTGCCGTTATCGCGCTTATTTCGTCTTTGCTCAAAATGTTTGAGAGCTTTAATGCCAATTCGGGCGAGAGTCCGTTTTCAAGCGACATTATTTCCTCAATCGTAAGATTCTCCAGCAAAAGCTCAAATGCGGAATTAACCCCTGTACCGGGCATATGAATCGCCGCGTCAATGCTCGCACTTGTGTTTGACTGAACCTGTCTGCCCGAGCTGTCGATTTGATAGTTTTCCCAGTAGATTAAATCGGACACCGAGGCAAAATCAAAGCCCTTTTCTTTGAGCCGTGAAATTACGGTGGGCAATGCTTCTGTAGTATTTTCAAGGTCATTGTGGAACAGCAGGATTGAACCGGATTTAGTTCCGCTCACAATGCGCTTTACAATAGTGTTCGCATCGGGTTCTTTCCAGTCTATGCTGTCTACCGACCATTGAATGTACTTATAGCCCATTCCGTTTATCGCAAATATGGAATTATTGTCATATTCTCCGTATGGTGCGCGGTAAAGCGTCGGAGTAACTCCCGTAATTGCGCGGATTTTTTCCTCCGCCTCCCTTGTGTCGATAATGAGCTCGTTGATGTTTGCCCCCTCGACATGGGGATGCCTGTTGGAGTGACTTTGAATCTCATGCCCCGCCTTGAAGATTTTCAGCACGTCTTCAGGGTATTTGTCGCAAAACTCGCCTGTTACAAAAAAAGTGGCTTTAACATTCTCTTTTTCAAGTATAGCCAACAGCTCATTGGTGTTGGAGTTGCCCCATGCGCAGTTGAAGGTGAGCGCGACCTTGTTATCGGCGCGTTCAACGTGATAAATGGGGAGTTTTCGCTCTGCCGCGCCTGTACTTATCGCGGTGAGTATTGCCGCTATGCCTATGATAATCCCTGCGATAAGCGCAAGAACCAATAAAAGCATTCGCACGGCGCGTCTTTTGGAAATAGTGTAGACAAACATATTATTTTTTAACCCTTTCTTAAATCGTGTAATTTGTTTCTGGGAGTCTGTTCAGAATCTTTTTGTGCCTGTAATTTTGAGCGTATTTTTTGTCAGACAAGGCAAAATTTTGAGTAATGCTTTGTGCATTGCGGAAAATTTTAACACAGTATGGCGAAAAATACGCCAAGATAACAGGTGCATAAAGGATTCTGAACAGGCTTTGATTGATAATATGCTTGTTTTGCTTGTATTATTACAAAAATATTTGGAAATTTCAGCGATATTTTTTATTTTTGAAAAAATTTTTTATTATTGTATTGCAAAACTTGGTGAAGCTTGCTATAATAAGTATGATAATATTTTTTTAAATAAGGAGAACACCAAAAAATGGAAAAAAACAAATCAAAAAAGACAATGCCGATGTTGTTGGCAACCGCTTGCACGGCTTTTTTAGCCATGTATTACTTTACCGCTTGTTCAGGCACTGATATTGAAACCGAGCCGATAATAACCACCCCGCCCGCAACGACAACCGCGGCTACTACCGAACCGCCGCCACCTGTTACCGAATTTCCCGATATGCTCCCCGATTATCTTGACTTGTGGGAAAGGAACAACGATATGGTCGGATGGCTTGATGTCGGCGAAAGGATTAACGAACCGGTGCTCCAAGGAGAAGACAATGAATTTTATATAGACCACGACTTTGAAAAGCGACCGAGGTTTCACGGCTCTATAACAGCGGACTATAAAAACGAATTTGACGGTTATAGCCTTTCCGACAACACCCTTTTGTACGGTCACAACATGAAAGACGGGACTTTTTTTAAGCCGTTGCAAAGCTATTACACACCCGTGCTGAACAATGACCTGTCCTTTTACAAGCAGCATCCCGTTATAAATTTCAACACTATGTATGAAAAAATAGAGTGGAAAGTTTTTGGGGTCGTGCTATACAATACTCAGGCTGAGTACGGCGAGGTAATAAAATTTTGGGAGTACATTGACTTTGAGGACGAGGACGCATTCCATGATTATATACTTACGATTATGGACCGTAGCGTTCTTTTCACTGACGTTGATATAGAGTACGGCGACCAAATCCTCTCGCTTATGACCTGCTGGTATCCGGATGGGCTTGACTGCCGAATCGTAGTACACGCAAGAAGAGTCCGCCCCGGGGAAAGCGCGGAAGTCGATGTAAGCAAGGCAAAAATGAACAAAGTCAACAACAAATACGGCAGAGGGGAAAAATGGGTAGGCGAAATAGGCGCGTGGGATTCATCTTACTTAACATCTTACAGACGGAATTCCGGTTCAGCCGCCGTCACGACCACTGCCGATACTACAGGATAGTAAAAAAGGGGGATAAGGATGCCGACAAATAAAAACGCCGATTTAAAACAGTCGTATTGCAAGCTGCTGATGATGAAGCATAAGAATCCGGGAGTTGATGTAAACGGGCTTGATGAGTGGATACTCGAAACGCGTTCAACCATGGATGCCGAGGATGTAGCATGGGTTGAAAATCAAATAGAGGAATGGAAGAAAAGACGATAACAACTAATTTAAACCAAAACCTGACACCGATAAAAACCGCACTTGAGGAATTTCAAAGGCGGAGGGTAGTCCCGTTTGATGTCCCCGGACATAAACGCGGGCGTGGCAACCCGGAACTGACAAAATTTCTCGGACAATACTGTATGAATGCTGATGTAAACTCAATGAAACCGCTCGACAACCTCTGCCACCCCGTATCGGTAATAGCAGAAGCGGAACTATTGGCGGCAGAAGCATTCAATGCCGCACACGCCTTTTTTATGGTGGGGGGGACGACCTCGTCAGTACAGGCAATGCTCTTTTCCGCTTGCAAAAAAGGCGATAAAATAATTCTGCCGCGAAATGTCCACAGAAGCGTAATTAACGCAATGGTGCTAATCGGCTGTATTCCCGTTTATGTAAACCCATCACTCGATAAACGTCTCGGAATCTCGCTCGGAATGAAAATGTCCGAACTTAAAAAAGCAGTAGCGGACAACCCCGGCGCAAAGGCAATCTTGGTAAACAATCCAACCTATTACGGAATATGCTCCGATATAAAAAAAATCGCCGAATTAGCTCATAAAAACAATATGTTGCTGTTAGCCGATGAAGCCCACGGAACACATTTCTATTTCGGGGAGGATTTGCCGTTGAGCGGCATGAGTGCGGGCGCAGATATGGCGGCAGTGAGTATGCACAAATCGGGAGGAAGCCTGACCCAAAGCTCGCTTCTGCTGTGCGGCGGAAAAAACACCTCCTCGGTAGACAGCAAATATGTCAGACAGATGATTAATCTGACTCAATCCACCTCCGGCTCATACCTGCTTTTGTCAAGCCTTGATATTTCAAGAAAAAACCTCGCACTTAACGGGCGGGAAATATTTGAAAAGGTAATGCGGCTCGCCGAATATGCGCGGGAAGAAATAAATAAAATCGGCGACTATTACGCATATTCATGCGAGCTAATCAACGGTGACTCCGTCTTCGATTTCGACATAACAAAACTTGCGGTTCACACCCTTGACACAGGATTAGCGGGAATCGAAGTCTATGACATTTTAAGAGACGATTATGACATTCAAATTGAATTCGGCGATATAGGAAACATTCTCGGCTATATTTCGGTAGGCGACCGCGAACGCGATTTAGAACAGTTAGTCGGCGCGTTGACCGATATAAGAAGAAGGTTTAAGCAAAAACGAACCGACAAAATGCTTCATTTAGAATATATTAACCCAATAGTAAAAATGAGTCCGCAGGAGGCATTTTACGCAGAAAAAATGCCATTGCCCCTTGCAGAATGCGTCAATAGAATCAGCGGCGAATTTGTAATGTGCTACCCTCCCGGAATCCCCATTGCCGCCCCGGGTGAATTAATCACAAGGGATATAATTGAGTATATACAATACGCAAAAGAAAAAGGTTGCTTTATGACGGGGACTCAAGATGAAACTGTCGGCAGTATAATGGCGGTTGACGACTATAAAGGAGAACTCACATGAAAATAATCAAATATGACGGCAATTCCCCCGTTGACAAAGCGATGAGAAGCAATGAACCATTAATCGCGGCGATTTCAATCGACGGGAAAACAGCAGTGCTAAGCCAAATAGACGAGTCATTTGAACATCATATTCTGTTGCAAAAAACGGACATTCCAAGCGAAAGCATAAACAAATACTTTCGAATAGTGTTCGACAAAGACGGCGCGGACTGGACTTTTGCTTGCCCGTCAAATTATAAAGGCATTTCCGACAAAACAAGAAGAATTTCCACTTTTTATAAAGACGGTTTCGCCGTTATATCAGAGTTTCTTGCCGAAATAGGTTATCTTTGCGATATAACCATTCCGAAAAGATACAAACGACATATAGAATCACTTGAATAGCGTAGGGAGAATAAACCTTAAGTTGTGCGAAAAACGCACTTTCGTGGCTCGTTGAGCCGGAAAGGAATGGTGTAAAAATTTTAATGGAAGATAAAAACTACCCCGCCAATTTTATCCACGACATCATTGAAAAAGACCTTGCAGACGGCATAATATCGGAAATCCACACACGGTTTCCGCCGGAACCCAACGGATACCTCCATATCGGGAGCGCGAAAGCAATCCGCATAAACCATGAAGCGGCGAAACGCTACAATGGTCTTTTTAATCTGCGCTACGACGACACTAATCCCGAGCGTGAGGAAGACGAATATGTTAAATCAATCCATGAAGATATTTTATGGTTTACAGGCGAAGAACCTTCGGGGGGAATCTTTTTCGGCTCGGATTATTTTACCGAGTGTTATGAATTTGCCGTAAAGCTGATTAAAAACCAAAAAGCCTACGTCTGCGATTTATCAAATGAACAAATGCGGGAATACCGCGGAACGCTCACCCAACCCGGAAAAGAAAGCCCTTTCCGCAACAGGAGCGTGGAAGAAAACCTCGAATTGTTTGCGCGAATGAAAAACGGGGAATTTCCTAACGGAAAGTGTACCTTACGCGCAAAAATCGACATGGCATCCCCGAACATGAATATGCGCGACCCCGCAATCTACCGCATAAATCACACACTTCACCACAGGCAGGGGGACAAATGGTGCATATACCCGCTGTACGACTACGCTCACTCCATTCAAGATGCGTTGGAAAAAATCACACACTCTTGCTGTTCGATTGAGTTTGAGAATCATCGCCCGCTCTACGACTGGGTAGTCGATAACGTATTCGACAACCCCGGCAGGGAAAATCGCCCCTGCCAGTTTGAGTTCGCCCGTTTAAACATGAGCCATACGGTAATGAGCAAGCGTTATCTGCGCGAGCTTGTGGAATCGGGATTGGTTGACGGGTGGGATGACCCGCGGATGCCCACTCTATGCGGGCTGAGACGTCGCGGGTACACTCCTTCGGCAATTACCGACTTCCTTGACCGTGCCGGGTATTCAAAGGCGCAGAGCGTTGTCGCAGTGGATATGCTTGAGCATTGCATGAGAGAAGAACTGAATGAAACAGCGCAACGCAAAATCGCAGTAACCGAGCCTCTCTTAGTAACCGTCACCAATTTCCCCGAAAACGAATCCAAAACTTTCTCAATCGCAAACCACCCCGGCAATGCCGAAATGGGTAGGCGCGAGTTGCCATTTACAAAACAAATCTATATTGAGCGGGATGACTTTTCGGAAAATCCGCCGCCTAAGTTTCACAGGTTGAAACCGGGCGGAGAAGTTCGGTTTATGGGCGGGTATATAATCAAATTAGAAGAAATTATAAAAGATTCAAGCGGCAACGTCACCGAGCTGTTATGTACTGCCGACCTTGAAACCGGCAACGGTGTTCCCGCTGACGGGCGCAAAGTCAAAGGGACTATCCACTGGCTCTCCGCCGAAAACTGTATCGATGCAACAATCATGCAGTATGACAGGTTGTTTACCGCCGAGGAAGTAGGCGATAATTATAGCGAGCATCTTAACAAGGACTCCGTAAAGAAAGTTACGGGAGTTAAACTCGAAGAATCCCTGAAATACGCAAAGCCGGGTGAACGCTTCCAATTCGTCCGAATAGGATATTTTACCCTCGACTCAAAACACACAAACGTATTTAACAGCATAGTCGGACTAAAAAGCAGTTACAAGCCGCCAAGTATGTATGCATAAGATGTGGCATACGTTGAAAAATTGTTGCAATAAAACACAAAAACACCGGATTCAAAATCGAATCCGGTGTTTTTACAAAAATTATAAGTGTTATTATGTCCTAAATTACAGCTTCGTTCCAAAGCTCATCAGCGGCTTCAAAAAGCTCAACGAATGTAGTCATACCCTCTAAGAATGCATCTTCATCGCCTTCAATTGCGGCATCTACAGCATCTTGAAAGCTTGTCATAGCATCGTAAACAGCAGAAACAGCCAAAGTGATGTTCAAATGAGACTCCACATATTCTTCGGGGACTTCTTCCATAGCTTCGGCTAACATCTCCACACAATACCCTATAGAGTCTTTGATGAGTACAAACGTATTTGCCCAAACCTCAATGTCTTCTTCGTCTTCAAATTCGTCAGCGAGAGCAATAAGGTCGCCGAGTTCCTCAATGAGACCTTCAAACGCCTCCGCAAAATCGCCCATTGCTTTAGCGTATTCTTCGCTGTCATCGACATCGCCGTTTACAATGCCAATTTCGGT
>WRLX01000010.1 GCA_009777415.1 Oscillospiraceae bacterium | reverse complement strand
TAAGACGGTTTAGCTCGGCTTTGACAGCTTCACAGACTTTTTCGGGTTCGCGTGCCTCGCCGTCCGCAATACAAAGGAAGAATCCCCGCCCGTTAAACACCGATACATTAAACGTCTCGTTAATCAATCCTGATTCGTATGCGTTAAGGTAAAATTTTGAGCTTTTGCCCAAAGCTGTTTCAAGCAAAATGTTATAAAAAACATAATTTGCGGGATTCGCGGCATATTCATTAGGCAACTTGAACCCAATTTGGAACAGCGGAACTCCACACGGGAGCTTTTCACGGATTATTTTTTTCTTTACTTCGACGGGTTCTTCAGGGATTACCGCCTGTAACCCTATATCGGGGGCGGGCTTAAGAAGCCTGTCACATATTTTTAACGCTTCGTCCGGCTCAAAATTCCCCGCAATTGACAGCACCATATTATTAAGATTATAGAAAGTGTTGTAACAGCGGTACAACAGCTCTTTGTCAATTTCGGAAATTGTATCAACCGTTCCCGCTATATTAATTCTTACCGGATTATTGTGGTATACCGCTTCAAGGCAGTTAAAGAATACCCTCCATTCGGGAGAATCATCGTACATCTTGATTTCCTGCGCAATTATCCCCTGCTCCTTTTGAACTGTTTCGTCGGTAAAATACGGCTCTTGGACGAATTTCAGAAGAATTTCAAGGTTTTTCCCGAAATTTTGCGAGCATAAAAACAGGTACGCGGTTTTATCAAAAGAGGTGAAAGCGTTTGCGTTTGCCCCCGTTTCGGCGTACAGCTTAAATGCATCACAGTCCTCGTTCTCGAACAGCTTATGCTCCAAGAAGTGTGCGATTCCCGCAGGGACTGTTACATAATCGTTATCAGCGGCGGTTTTGAACCTGCTGTCTACCGAGCCGTATTTCGTCCCGAAAAGCGCGTATGCGGAGGAGAACCCCTCCATAGGGCAAAGACATATTGTACAGCCGCTCTTGTGTTTAAAGCGGGTGTATTGCTCATTTACACGAGTATTTTTTACAACTTGATTGTTATTATCCATTAATTTCCGCGCCCCCGTTTTCATCAAAATTTTCCGTTAATATATACACGGTGTCAAGTGTAAGGCTTTTTGCCGCGTTTACAATCCGTTCGCGCGTAACACTTTCATAACGCTTTATTGCCTGCTCGGGCATAATAATGTCACAGCGGTAAATATGGCTGAGGTACCACGACTTGATTCCTCTGAGACTATCGTTGACGAGTTTCAGGTCATTTTGAAGCGAAAGCAGCGCGTGATTAATGTCCTCATCGGTAAAGTCGGATTCTTTCATAAGGTTCAACTGCGCGATTATTTCCGTCTTTGCTTTTTCGATATTGTCCTTTTCCACCCCGCACTCGGACACTATTACCCGTTTATCTTGGTAAAACTTTGCCCAACAGTAATAACAAAGTGACATCTTCTCGCGAACATTTTCAAAAAGCTTTGAAGTAGCCGAGCCGCCGTAAATCTTTGCCATTACCACAAGCGCATCCATATCCTCTGAGGTTGACTTAAATCCCAACACCATTTTACTTTGATTAACATCCATTTCTTCCGAATGGGTGAGCATTTGCGGCTTAATCGGCGCGGGATTTGAGTGACAGTCTTCCATTTGCCCTCTCTCAATTTTGCCGAAAGAATTTGTCAAAGCGTCGGTAACAGTACTAAAATCGTTGCACCCTGCACATATTATTTCTATACGGGCAGTTTTCAACAGCGATTGATAAGCTTGATACGCCGACTCGGGAGTAACCGCTTTTACCCCCTCAATAGTCCCTTGGCTTTGTACGGCGGCGGGTTCGCCTTTAAACAACAGCTCACTTGCCCGTCTGACGGCGTATACCCGTTTATCATTAAGCTCCGCCTCAATTTGGTCTATACAGGCTTGCTTTTCTGTTTCGGTTACGCTCGCTTTAAACGCACCGTTCTCGGTCAGCGGCTCAAAAATACAGTCCGTCAAAATCTTCACTGCCTCGCCCGCCACGTCTTCATTTTCAAGGGCATAGCGCGAATCAATGGTTTTTATTGAAATTCCAATCTCCTGCGTATCGCCTATGCTCCCTGTACTGCCGGACAACCGCGCGGCATATAAAGCCGAAAGCTTTGCATTGAGGGAACGCAAATCGGGGTAAAGTCGGCACGAATTGGTTAAAATCTTCGGAATTACCGCATTGAGCGACGCATTGTCTTGACTCAGTTGCGTCATAAAGCTTACTGAAATGCGGTTTTGCTTGAAACGCGGGTCTGTTACCCTACTCAAAAAGATTCCGGGAGCTATTTCCTTGCGGTTGAGTATGTCCATGCTATTTAGTTCTCCTTAGTTTTTTATTTTGCGAATTTTCGTTAAACATTCAAGATATAGTATATCATAATAATACCCAATAAGTCAATATCCATAAATTTTTATTTTTTTGACTTGACACAAGGCGTAAGAATGGTATATACTAAGTACAAAAGATTTAAACAGGGAATAAAAAAAGAAAAGAGGGAATTCAACAAATGACGACAAATCCAACCGTACTTAACTGGGTTGAGGAAATCAAGTCTTTAGTTAAGCCGGAAAAGGAAGTGTGGATTGACGGCAGCAAAGAGCAAATAGAGGAGCTTAGGCAGCTTGCGGCCGAATCGGGGGTAATTAAACCGCTTAACCCCGAAAAGCTCCCCGGTTGCGCTATTCATCGAACTTCCGCCTTAGATGCCGCACGAACCGAAAAGAGGACTTTTATCTGCTGTGATAAAAAAGAAGAGGCGGGGCCTACTAATAACTGGAAAAATCCTGATGAGGCATATTTTGAACTCAGCAGACTTTTTGAAGGTGTTATGGAAAATCGTACCATGTATATCATTCCATTTTGCTTAGGCGTACCCGATTCGCCGCTTTTCAGGGCGGGAGTAAAAATAACTGACAGCATTTATGTCGCACTTAATACGGTTATGCTTGCACGGACAGGTAAAATCGCGGTTGATTATCTTGATGCACTTTGTACACCCGTCAGCCTTGGAGCGACCGAGGAAGCCGAATCCGCCGAAGTTTCTCAAACTGCGGAGACATTTGACTCTTCCAAGTCGGATGATAATCCGGAATTGCTTAAGACACCTTATTATGCACGGGGCAGCCGTGCTAACGACTGGTTTAAGGGGCTTCATTCGGTTGGCGCGCCTCAACACGATGGCAAAGATAATCGCTATATTTGCCATTTCCCCGAAGATAACTCCGTTTGGGCGATTAACACAAGCTATAGTGCGGCGGCATTCTTGAGCAAAAAAGCGGTTGCATTAAGGCTGATGTCGCGGCGAGCAAAACGGGAAGGGTGGCTCGCAGAGCATATGGCAATTATCGAAGTCCGCGATTCTGACGGAGATGTCACTTATATTGCGGCGGCGTTCCCGTCCGGGACGGGGAAGACAAGCCTCGCCATGATGAACCTTCCCGAAGTCTATAAGCAAAGGGGCTACCAAGTCCGCTGTATAAGCGAGGATATTGCATGGCTCAAAAAAGGTGCAGACGGGCGGCTGTATGCGACTAATCCCGAAATAGGTGTGTTCGGAATGCTTCCGAGCGTTAATGCCGAGTCTAACCCCAATGTGATTGCAACTGCTCAAAAAAACGCAATTTTTACAAATGTCGCCCATCTCTTAGACGACAATACCGTGTGGTGGGAAGGTATGAATGATGAGGAAATATCCAATGCGATTGACTGGCGGGGCGAACCGTGGGATAATATTGATGATGAGTCTCCCGAAGATTCCGCTAATTCAATTGAGGGGGATGTCGATACGGATGCTGTGTCCCGTGATGACTTAAAAAAGGCAGATAGCGGCGACAATGATGACAATGACGAGGAAGAGGGCGATGAGATTGAAACAACGAGCAGAACGACTGTAAGCATTTATAATCAACCATATGTCAAACGCGGCGCGCATTCTAACAGCAGGTTTACTGCGCCTATTGAGAATTGCCCCTGCCTCTCGCCCGAATTTAACAGCCCGGAGGGTGTTCCTATATCGGCTATTATATTTGGGGGGCGGCGAACAAAGGCAATCCCGTTAGTGTATCAGTCTTTCGATTGGGTACACGGTGTTTTCATGGGCTCGGTTTTGGGTACAGAGTCTGCCAAACTTGTTAAGCCGAGTGCCATAGTTGTACGGCGCGACCCTATGGCAATGCTTCGCTATTGCGGCTATAACATGGCGGATTACTGGCGGCACTGGCTCAAAATGGGCAAAAGGTTAGGCAGGAACGCACCGAAAATATTTAATGTAAACTGGTTCAAAATCGGCGCGGACAACAAAGCAGTCTGGCCCGGGTTCGGCGAGAACATTCGTGTGCTTGACTGGATAATCCGTCGTATTTCGGAAAAACCGGGGAGAGAGAAGTGCGGTATAATCGAGTCTCCCGTAGGGTATATGCCTAAGGCGGAGGATATTGACATTACCGGACTGGAAAGTGAAGAGTTTGGTATACAAACTGTTGAGAGTTTGCTCTATATCGATAAGACGGTTTGGAAAGAAGATGTCAACGGGATTAAACAGCTTTATGCCAAATTCGGCGATAAGCTCCCGGATGAATTAAAAGAGCAGTTGGTTGACTTGGAAAAGAGGCTGTTGAATGCGTGATGTTGTAATTTCACCGTCCGAATTGGGCGGCACAGTCAAAGCAATCCCCTCAAAGTCACAGGCACACAGGGCATTGATTTGCGCCGCCTTGTCGGAAAAACCCGCCATTGTCGAGTGTAACGGGACTTCTAAGGACATTGAGGCTACCATTGAGTGCCTGTCTGCCTTGAAAAAACAACCCTGCGTTCTGAATGTCGGCGAAAGCGGGAGTACTTTTCGGTTTCTCTTGGCGATTGTCGGTGCGTTGGGCTTAAATGCGGAGTTTGTCCTTGAGGGCAGACTGCCGGAACGACCGCTTACTCCTTTATATGAGGAGCTTGCCCGCCATGGTTGCGTTTTGTCGCCGCAGGGGAGCAATCCGCTTTGCATAAGCGGGCAGCTTACTGCGGGAGAGTATACACTTGACGGCGGAGTTTCATCCCAGTTTATAAGCGGATTGTTATTTGCATTGCCGCTTCTTGACGGTGACAGCCTGCTGAAATTGTCGGGCAAGCTTGAATCCGCGCCATATGTTGACTTAACAGTTGAAATGCTGGCTCGTTTCGGAATTAAATCCAAGTTTGAGAATAATGCTTTCTTTATCCGGGGTAATCAAAGCTATAATCCGCCCGACAGTGTTGTAAAAGTTGAGGGCGACTGGTCTAATGCCGCATTTTGGCTTTGCGCCGGGGCATTTTCCCAAAACGGGATTACTTGCACGGGATTAAACCTGCAATCTAAGCAGGGGGACAGGGCGGTGCTTGACGTTTTGGAGCGATTCGGTGCGAATATTATTCGGGGCGATGATTTTGTTACAGTTTCTAAGGGGGAACTGCGCGGGATTGAGATTGACGCGGGGGACATTCCCGACCTTGTACCTGTTTTGTCGGTTGTGGGAGTTGCCGCAAGCGGACTCACGACAATCCGCAATGCCGCACGATTGCGCATTAAAGAAAGTGACAGATTGGCGGCTGTTACAGATGTACTTACTGTGTTGGGCGCGAAAATCACAGAAAAAGATGACGGACTTGAAATACATGGCGGGCTTAAAAATATGCACAAAGAGAACGGTGGAAATGTAAGGGTATCTTCATGGAACGACCACCGCATTGCCATGTCGGCGGCAATTGCCGCGGCAGCCTTATGCAGTCAACCTGTTATAATCCAAGGTTCGGAAGCTGTTGACAAATCATACCCGACTTTTTTTGACGATTTGCGAGCGTTAAGCCGGAAAGGACAAGGGTAAAAAGGTTGGAATCAAATCTGCGTAAATGCGGAAAACGAAACTTTAAGTTACAGCTTGTGCAGAAAGGACAAGGGTAAAAAGGTTGGAATCAAATCTGCGTAAATGCGGAAAACGAAACTTTAAGTTACAGCTTGTGCAGAAAGGACAAGGGTAAAAAAATGGGTTCTTGTTATGGGAGGAATTTTCGTGTTCAAATATTCGGTCAGTCACACTCGGCGGCAATTGGCGTTGTTATCGATGGATTGCCCGCCGGAACAGCTATTGACATTGATGAACTACGTGTATTTATGAAACGCCGCGCCCCCGGACAGTCGGCGATTTCCACCGCACGCAGGGAGGCGGACGAACCCGAGTTTTTATCGGGATTAGTAGACGGGACAACCTGCGGCGCGCCTATTGCAATAATGATTCGCAATAAGGACACACGCTCCGACGATTACCGCGAGTTGCGTGATATTCCGCGACCGTCACACGCTGATTACTCTGCGCATATTAAATACAAAGGTTATCAAGATGTTGCGGGAGGAGGACATTTTTCGGGCAGATTGACTGCTCCGCTATGTGCGGCGGGCGGAATATGCCTTCAAATACTTCGAAATATCGGGATTACTGTGACATCTCGTGTGACACAGGTGGGGCAGGCGATGAACATTACCGATATAAGGGAGGCGGAGAAGGAAATACTTAATGCAAAAAAGGACGGTGATTCGGTCGGCGGAGTAATCGAGTGTGTTATTAATGGTGTTCCGGCGGGATTGGGTACGCCTATGTTTGACGGGATTGAAAACAAAATTGCCGCAATTGTTTTCGGGATTCCGGGAGTAAAAGGTGTTGAGTTTGGGAACGGGTTTGCGGCGGTGGGGCTTAGAGGCTCCGAAAACAATGACAGCTTTTATATGGACGGGGACACTGTTAAAACCCGTACAAATAACAGCGGCGGCATTTTAGGCGGAATAACAAACGGAATGCCGATTGTGTTTCGCGCCGCAATAAAGCCGACTCCCTCAATAGGGATTGAGCAAAAAAGTGTTAGCTTGTCTAAGGGGGAAGACACGGTTTTACAGGTAAAAGGGCGGCATGACCCGTGTATTGTTCCGAGGGCAATACCTTGTATTGAGGCGGCGGCGGCAATTGCAATATACGATGCTTATTTAGAAAAGTGAATTTTTACAGCACACCAAGTGCAGAAAGGGAATGGGTAAAAAAGTTTGAAAAATAAGAAAGGAAGAACCACCATGCCGCAAATTTCATTGGGTTTTGTGCAAGGTGGGGCGGCATGGTCATAAAAATATGGAAGGTTTGTTAAAATATCGCAAGAAAATTGATAAGATAGATGCAGAGTTGTTACGGCTGTTTAACGAGAGAATGGAAGTCGCGGCTGAAATTGCTTTGTATAAGAAGGAAAATGGCATCCCGATAAGCGACCCGCAACGGGAACAGGAGTTGCTGTCTGCAATCAGCGAACCGTACTCCAAGAAACTGTACGCGGCTTTGTTTGAAATGAGCCGCGAGTACCAGTCGGCAATTATTGAAAGTAAGGGTGTAATACCCCGCCCCTCCGGTGCGGCTCTCTCGCCCGCAAGCGTGGAGGGCAGGGCTTGCCCTGCGGAGTTACCTTTACCTATTAACGCGGGGAAAAGGCGGTTGTTAGTGATTAACGGCCCGAATATTAATATGCTCGGCATTCGCGAGCCGGAATTATACGGGAGCAAGACTTATGCCGATTTGCTGAGTTTTATACAAGAAATCTGCACGGAAGCGGACTTTGAGTGCGAGTGTATTCAATCCAACTGCGAGGGAGAAATTGTTACCGCGATTCAAAAAGCACACGGCAAGGCTTACGGCATTATCATCAATCCCGCCGCATATACACACACGAGCGTTGCCATTTTAGACGCGCTGAAAGCTGTGAGTATTCCCGCTGTTGAGGTGCATTTGACAAATCCGCAAAAACGCGCCGACAGATTTATAGAAGAGTTCCGCAAGGTGTCTTACATAAGCCGCGCTTGCGAGAGGACTTTTTCGGGCTTAGGATTTGAAAGCTACGCAGAAGCAATACGGTATCTTGCGGGGCGAACCGAGTAACTGACTACGAGTAACTGACTAATAGAAAAACAGCGGCTCTTTTTCGAAGCCGCTGTTTACTTTAATTAATTCTCATTCTGCGGGAGGGGGAGGTTCGGGCGCGGGAAGTGTAATCGTTTTACCGTCAATTACGCTGTCCATACCTACAATATACTTCAATACTTCAAGTACACAGAAGATATTCGGCGCGGGATTTGCCGCTGCATTTGCATTCGCGCTGAGTGTAGCTACGCGCTTTGACTCGGCGGCGGTAATGGTTTCATTTCCGCTGCTTATTACGCTATCCATCCCGACAATAAACTTGAGGATTTCAAGTACGTCAAAAATGTTGGCTACAGGCTCTCCCGTTGCATTAAACTCACCTCTGACAGAACCAAGTGCGAACCATTCATTTTCGGGGTTGCAAAATTCGCAGTCGAATTGCAGGCACTTAGTATCGCCTTCGCCCTCTTCGCATTTGTAGCAGATTTCGCAGAACGGTCTCATGCACACTTCATCGCCGTTCTCACCGCAAACCGACGGCGGCGGACCAACGTGTCCTCCGTTAGCTTCGCATACGTTTACGCAAAGTCCGCAATCGGGTTCAGGGCAAATTTCGCAAATTAAGTCACAAGCATCACATTCAGGGCAAAGATTGCACCAGTCGCCGTGTCCCTTTGCGGGCAAAACTTCTTCTAATAACAGACCCCTGTCAAATTCACAATCAAGACACCATGCTTCAATCGAACTCGGCTCAAGGCAAGTAGCTTCTGTGAGCGGCACTAAGCTTGTAATGTTATGCGAGCATAAGAACTCGAATTGTAACTCAACATCGAAGAGGAGGTCGCTGCTCGTTCTTGAGTTTTGCCCTACTGCCGCTGTCAGCACGTGAACGCCGTCAGTGCCGAGTTGGAGTGCTTCGTCAAAGTTGGTGCGGCTTGCGGAATGGTATGCGTTGCTTCCTCCGATGACAGGCCCGTAATCGGTGTTGATGTTGAACGGAATCACGTTGGGGTTCAAGTTGACTCCCGAGTATTTATCCCATTCAACAGGGTCGCCTATTCCCGCAATATCAGAATTTCCTGCTTCTCCGGGGACTTGAATGTTAAATCTGTAAACCTCTACACCGTTGATAAACAAAACCATGCTGTCGTCAATGTTGTGACGACCTGTAATCCCGATTACGTTGTCTAAATCAATGTTTTCATCCAACTCAAAAGTTTTCTTAAAGTAGGTGAAAGTGTGATTATCCGGGTCACCTCTTTCGCCGGGGCCTGCACCTTCGGGAATTTCGGTTTCAGGGTCACGCACGAATCCTATAGAAGCTTTTGCAAGAGTCCAGCCGTTTGCTTCCTCTTCCTCTTGTGTGCCGACTGTCAGCGATTCTTGCATAAATTCGGCATGGGTTCTGCCGTAATAATAGTACTCTTCACCAAATTCAACTATTAAATTGCTCTTAGTCGGCGGCATGAACAACGCCGTAACCTTTACATCCAAGTTGACATTGTCGGTGTTTGTGATTTCTTTCATACCCACAGGCAGTACAATCTTACCGGGTATATCAAAAGTCCAAGTTGCGGGGTCTTTATGGTCGATTTCATCCAGCACCGACAAATCCCACTTGATAGTGGCGAAACGAGGATTAGAGGCTGTACACTGATTAGTTGTTATACGTGCTGCAGCGGGTAAAATCGAATTAACCCCCACATTGAGTTGGCTCGCTCTGAACTCAATGCTGTCGTCAATCGCGCTTACACTTACTAAATTAGGCTTAGTACGTTCTTCATTCTTGACTTGAATTCCAAACGGTTGAACATACAAAACACCGTAATCCAACGACACAACCTGCGCTCTTACATAGCTGAACAAAGACAGCTCATGGTCAGCCAAAACAAGAGTTTTACCTCTGTGGATTCTGATTCCGTCTGCATACCAGTCGATATACAGTCTGTTATTGCTTCCCGACGGACGTAATGACGTGTGCGAAAGGTGCGTACCATCGATTACAGTGGGTTCGGAAGCACCGGCAAGTGTTATCTGCGCGTCTATGGTGATAGCACCCGCTTCATTGTCAACATTGATTTCGGTTACTTTCGGAACAGGCATATCAAGCACTGCTCTTGTGCGGCTGTATAACGGTGTTCCCGGCTCTGTGTTCGCATCCCAGTCCCACATATCTATTCCTTGTGGATAGATTTGGTATTGGCGGTCAACACGCGCAAACGCAAAGCTTGTTCCGTTGTTCATTGCGTCTCTTACATTTGACAACTCCAATTCTTCCATCAACAAGATGTTGTAGGAGAATCCGATTGCGGCATTTGCGTGGGAGTCATCGCTCGACCCGCCCCAAACGGGTATACCTTCCGGCATTGTTTCAGAGAGGACATTATCCCACAGAACCCTTTCCGCTTGGCTCTCGGTGTCAAACTTGTTTATGATTTCCATATACGGAATAGAGTGACTGAACCTGTACAAATCTGCATACGGTTTGAAATTTGCGGAACTGTTTGCAATTGCTTCAGCCGTTGCCCACGGAGTTTCCCACTGTGAAAGTGTGTAACGCCCCGGGTGGTTGATATGGGCAATCGCGCCTCGGTTTTCGGTATTAATCGAATCTACCAAGTCTCTTATTTTCGTTCCGGTTTCAACGCCGCTCGAGTCAATTCGATAAGAGCCACCCGACGAAATAAACGAGAAGTAAGTGTTTACGTGGTGACCTCCACGGTCGTGAGTCGGGGTAAGCTCCGGCAATCCCAAGCTTGAGTGTTCGTTCCCGCCCGGGATGAAAATCAATCCGGCATTACCGTTTCGCCCTTTACCGTCGCGCATTTCTGCAATTCGGCGGGGAGACATCGGCCCTTTACCCACTAAATCGGGAGTAACCGTAGTGACACTGTGGTCGGTAAATGCGGCTACATTATATCCCAACTCATAGAATCGTTCCGCCGTTTCGGCAGTGCTGTTCGCGCCGTCGGAATTAAGCGTATGAGTGTGGAATGCCGATTTGTACTGACCAAAGGTATCCCAGTCTACATACTGATACGGGCTTGTAATCGTATACTGTCTGTTCGGTGCCGCAACCGATGTTACCTTTACGGTCATTTCGGTATAGACAGACGGGTCGGCGGCGGCGGCAATTCTCAAGGTTGCCGAGCCTAAAGTCCCGGGGTCAAGAGCCCTGACGGTTGCACCTGTTTCATTGTCGATAACTCTGACAATCGAGGTTCTGTCAGAAGTCCACACAGATGCCCTGCTCGTTGAGGCGGGTGCACCTGCACGAAGAGTAACAACAGGTGAGTCTATTTCCCGTCTTTCGCGCTGAAGCATATCAATGGTGCTTTCTGCGGGGTTTGCTATCGCCAATACGGGTGAAGTCCCCCTCGGAATGTCGGCATTTTGCAGTCCGCTTGTGACCTTTATATTGGTTGCGCGGAATGTCGCGTTGCCCCATGCCGTTTGCCCCCACGCACGGTGCGGAATCCATCGAAGCTCTAAGAATCGTTCGCCGTAGGTTTCAACAGGCAGAATTTCCATTCTTTTGCCCGTAGGCGCAGAACGGGTGTTCATAATGCTGAAATTGCGGTGAATATTGTGCCACGTATTTCCTTGGTCGATACTGTATTGAAGTCTTACTGCATCAATTCCGCTTGCTGTATAGTCATAGTAGACTTTGAGACCTTCTCTGTTGCGTGCGTCAATTGAACTTGTAGAATGACCGCGGTGAGCTTCTACCAACGCTTCCGATGCGAATTCAAGCTCATCATGGGGTTCAAAATCGTTGGGGTCATGGTTAGTCAAATAAATTGAAGAAACTTTCGCCATCCATCTTTCCCAGTCCTGCTCATCGTCAGCCGTTGGGTTAGTGTGGAAAACTACTTGGAAAGTTCCGAAAAGTGCCGACAGGTCATAACCGGGGTGAAGTGCGGTCATTCCCGCGCTGTCTCCGGCAGCGGGCATTTCCCTTTGCGGGAACGCTGTATTAAAGTCGATAACGTATCTGACTCTTCCGCCGGGGAGTTCGCTTTTCATTTGCCCGATAGCGGGGACTCCCGGTTCTTCCTCGTAATTGAGGTGGTAAGCCCACCAAGCCGGAGCAGTCGCCGTTTGGAAACGGATTGCCCAATCGAGCGGCGCTTCGTTAAATTCAAGCACCATGTACCTCGCTCCGCCTCTTATTCTTGTTAAACTCGTCTCGCTGTCCTTAGGGAAGAACGGGTTGGTAAAGCGGGCGGATTCCCACCCTTGTTGTACTCCCGCCGCCCAAATTTGTGTCGGTTGCGACTCAAGAGGGAACGGGAAAATGTGAATGGCACAGTCGATACAATCTACCAAGTCGCCGCATTCACAAGGGTATACTTGCAAATTAATTTTGTCGAGCAGGTTAAACTCGCCGCCGCGCAGGTCGTTAACGCCGGTGTATCTGTCGGCGTTCCCGCCGTTGAACCCGGCATCTATTCCCATAGCGAAGTAGATTTTAGTCGCAAGAGTATCGGTCGCTTCATCATAAAGCAACGCCGCGGGAATTGTAAGCCTCCCCGCCGAATCTCCCGTGTTAATACGCGGGTCTGTGACTATGACTTGCTTTGCATCAATGTTTGCCGAGGTGGCAAAAGTCACGTTGTCAATTCTCACTACCGCATCCAAAAATGTTATTGGGTCGCCTGCGTTTACCGACAAATCAGTCCATGTCAGGAAACGTCTGTTGCTTCCGGCGGAGGCAATGTAATTGAAGTCTAAGTTTGCACCGCGCTGCTCAAGGATTATCGGAATATCGTCCTCCGTTAAACCGATGTTATCTAAGATTAGCAACGAGGCGGCAGTGTTGTTTGTGCGGGTTACGTTCGGGTCACTGCCTACTGTGGGACCGATTTTCCATTCAAACCTCTCGGTCTCGACCGGCTCTGCAAACGACGGCAGCCCCGGGAATATGCTGCACAACATTGTAATTGCCAGCATAATGGAAATGATTTTGCGGGTTCGCGCTTTAGTTCGTGTTTTCATGTAAAAACTCCTCCTACTTTCAAAATAATAGAACTCTATGGATACCTACGTACAACAATTGTAACAAATATTTCAAGCGGTGTCAAGCCTTTTTTGTGAATTTTTTATTTTTTTTAAAATTGGAAAATTATCTCAAACTAATTTGTGCGATTTGTGCGATTTTCTATTGGGACGGGTTCTGAGATTTCGGACAAATATGTCGCCATTACCAAATCTATCATTCTGCCGTAGCTGTCAACCCCGTCCGACTGTCCTTGTATCTTTAAATAAGCATCGTTTAAATCGGCCGAAACCGAGCTAAACGCCTCAACAAACGGGTTGACGGTAACAACCGCATCAACAACTTCGCCGTATTCATCAAAAATGTATGACGTGTTTTGGCGGCGGCTCGACCAAAACTCAAAGCTTGCCCATGAATCGTGTCCTATTTGCTCCGGGAGCAAGTCATAGCTGAAAATATATCTTTGAATTTTACCGAAGCCGGAAGCGGGGAAATCTACCTGCCACTTTACCCCCGTCTGCCCGGCAAAATATTCAAGCAAAGCTTTGTATTCATCGGGGAGATGTCTGTACAGCTCATCGGTAATCCAAACAGATATGTAGTCAAAAATATAAAGGTATGCCGCGTACACTAATTCGGGATTCCCGCTTTCTCTTGCGGCAAGGAAAGAAATAAAATTCGCCTCTTCCTCGCGCATAAATCCTGCAACGTGTGCCAACTCGTGCAATGCGGTCAGTGCTTTTTCGCTGTCGGGGGCAATGCTGTTGTAATTTGCTTCAATCGTGTACGGCACAAACATTCCGAGAAGGAACGCATCCGACATTAACCCGGAGAGCATTACAGGCTTAGGGTGCGGGTAATGCACATTGAGCCGCGGGTACTGTTTTGCCAAATTCCGCATGGCGGCGGGAGCGGTTACACTTAAATCGCCGCTTAGTTGAAACACGCCGTTTTCATCTGTTTTAATCGCCGCCTCCAAACTGTCGGAATCGGGAAAAACAGTGTAGAACTCGTCAAGCAAAGTCAAAAAGACCATCAATCGCTCAAGCTCCGATTGAACGGCAGACGGCTCAAAACTCAAACCTTGGTTGTGCAAAAAGGTGTTGCGATTGTAGTTAATCCCGCAGTTGAACACAAAGATTGAAAAGGCAGACACGGCTACGCAGAGCAAAGACGCACCTGCACTAAAAAGCACAGACTTAACCGTTGTGCTTTTATTACGGGTTTTAACAAGCTTTACGACAAGCAAAACTATTCCCGCCAATGCCGATGCAATCAGCAGAATAAGCAAAACCTCCGCGAACGAAAACGGGAAAATGCCGAAAAACCGCCCGGCTGTCCCGACAATGAGCGGGTAAACAGTAACGGCATACCATTCGGAAAAGCTCACCGAAAGGCGTGAAACTATTCCAAATACTATACCTAATCCCAATACAACCGCCGAATAAATTAATCGCTTTTTCATTAGACCTCCGCGGAACTCTATTTTAATTTTAGCGCATTTAATGCAATTGCACACTCCAATCGCTTTTTCATCATAAGACACTCAACGCTGTCAGATGCTGTAACTCGGCAGTCAGAATAGACTTCATAAGACGAAGCATTGCACCCGCCCGAGCAGTAAAACCTCGCCCAGCAATCGGGGCAGTCTGTCTTTGAGTAAATGTGTGTTTTGGCAAAATATTTTTTTATATCTATCTCGTGCGGTCCGATAGAAACTCCGCCCATGTGCCACCTGTCATTTTCGGCAAACCTGTGGCAGGGGTATATCCTCCCTGACGGGGCAACCGCGAGATACTCGTTTCCGCAACCGCAACCGCGAAGCCGCCGTATTACACAAGGCCCGCCCTTTAAATCAATGTTAAAGTGAAAAAAGTTGACTTTTAATCTGCGGGATTTGATTAAACGGAAAAGTCTCTCGTACTGCTTGTATATCTGCGGGAGGTGTTCGCGCCTTATTGCGTAGGGTAAATCGTCGGCCGCCGCCGTCACCGGTTCAATTGAAACATTTTCGAATCCGAGACGGGCAAGCTCAATTACATCCTCGGAAAAATCGAGGTTGTATGCCGTAAAAGTCCCCCTGACATAACAGTCGGTAAATCCCGGTTTAGTCCTGCTTTGAATCAACTTTTTGTATTTATCGATTACCAAGTCAAAGCTGCCCTTGCCGTTATGGGCAGGGCGAACTCTGTCATTGACCGATTTTCTTCCGTCAAGCGATAAAACGCAGTTGCTCATTTGTTCGTTTATGTAGGCGATTTTGTCATCGTCCAAAAGCAACCCGTTAGTTGTAATCGTAAATCGGAAAGTTTTTCCCCATTTGCTCTCATTTGCCCTTGCATAATCAACCGCCGCAGTGACTGTTTCCCACGCCATAAGCGGTTCGCCGCCGAAAAAATCCGCCTCAAGAACAACCCTCTCCCCGGACTCTCTTACGAGAAGCTCAATCGCCTGCTTTGCCGTTTCGACAGACATTTGTGAGGACTCTCCACAGCATTCTGCTTGATTTACAAAGCTGTCCGCAAAGCAATACTCACACTTTAGGTTACAGTCGTGCGAAACGTGCAGACACAACGCCTTTAACGGCGCATCAACTGCCGTTTCGGCATAGCTTTGGTAATTATAACGAGAATCCTCGCTGAACAAAAGCCCGTCTTTGTACAGGTTGTACAACTCGGAATAGCATCCGCCGTCAATCCCCGAATACCGCTCAAAAAAAGACGGTTTGACTTTATCCAACAAGTCGAATGCTTGCTTGTCCGCAATATGAACCGCACCCGATGCGGGGTCGATTACAAAATAATTCCCCGCAAGCGAGAATTTGTGCAGGTTTGATTCCTTCAAGCAAGTATGCTCTTGTTTAGCTTTTGCACCCGTCAAGCAAGGAAGCTCTTGTTTAGCGTTCACAGGGCTGATTTGCAACGGTGCAGGATGTTTTGCAAGCGGACTGGCACGAAGTGCGGCATTTTCCGCATCCGCCTTTTTCGGCAGTTTCTTTTAAACTTGCACCTGTGACTGTTTTAATGTGAGTGTTTTGGGTTTTGGTATTATTATCCATGGTTTTACTCATGCCCTTTCTGCACAAATGTGCTGTTGAAAGCTTCGTTTTCCGCATTTACGCAGGTTGACTTTCAAACTTGTTTCTCCTAATTTAAACTATTTTATATTATTTTATCACATTAAAAACATTTTGTCAACTGAAAAATTTATAATTTACAAAAAACTCTCAAAAGTAAGTTCCGCAAGCGGAAAGGGCGGTGAAACTTATCCATGGGGATTTACGAAAAAAGCTCAAAAGTAAATTCCCAAAGTAAATTCCACAAGCGGAAAGGGCGGTGAAACTTACCATGGGGATTTACAAAAACTCTCAAAACCCACCATTCTTATTTACACCCAATACTCCGCCGACTGCCCCACAGAGGGTTGCTATTACTACTTTGCCGAATGTCCCGAATCCCGCGGACGTTACTCCCGCGGGGGCTGCCCCTGTTGCGGCGGGGACTGTTTCTGGCATTGACACCCCGCTCAACACCATCCCAATCAACGCTATCGGCGCGGTAAACAACAGTGCCGCTTTTATTCCGGTGGCGAGTCCCCCTTGGCGTTTAGCCGCCCCCGCAGTGAACCCCGCAACTAAGCATCCTGTTCCAAACGCCAAATGAGAGAGGAATCCGCTTTGTGTCACAGGCATTCCCAATAAAAACACCAACAAGGAAAATAACACTAAAGCCGCCCCCGATGCCGCTCCCCCAAGTGCCGCCGCGATTATGTATACCCTGAATTTCCTGTAAAAAGACGATTTTGTTCGTTTAACAGACATTTTTACCCTTGTCCTTTCATACTTATTGCTTTGAGTAAATTATATTATAAAAAGTACAAAAAAATAACTATTGAATTATTTAAAAATTTATGTTATACTTAATTGGATTGGCAACTACATACTTATTTGAGAAAGGGTTTATTTAAAAATATGGCATTAAGACGGGTAGTTTTGTCCGGGGAGGACACTTTAAGGAAGAAAAGTCGCGATGTTGTTGCGTTTGATGACAAATTATGGGTTTTGCTTGACGATATGCAACAGACTATGGACCAGTTCGGCGGGGTCGGACTGGCGGCTCCGCAGGTGGGGATACTGAGACGCGCCATTATTGTTGAGGACAATAACAATAAAAGGCACGAATTTGTCAATCCCGTTGTCACGATTATGAAAGGGGAGCAACGGGAGATTGAGGGTTGCCTTTCCTCCCCGGGTGAATGGGGATACGTAGTCAGACCTGACAGGATTCAGCTTAAAGCACTAAATCGTTACGGCAAAGAAACGGTTATGGATGCCGACGGAGTGTTCGCTATTACAATATGTCACGAAATTGACCATCTTAACGGAATACTTTTTACCGATATAGCAGATGAAATGGTCGAGGACGAAGAAGAACTCGAAAGAGCAAAACGCGCCAGAAACAGGAAGAGAAAAAAAAGAAGACGGTAAATAGACCTCCACGGAAACTAACTGCGAGTGGATTTTCGAGCAATTTTTTCGTCAGACAAGGCGAAATTTTTGCGAATATCCGCTGATATTTAAGAAAATTTCAACGCAGTATGGCAGAAAATTTGCCGAAAATACGCCGTGCGTTAGTTTTCGTAGAGGTCTAATATACCCGGCAACGGTATAAGCCGGAATAGGAGGCGGTTGTTTGAGAATAATATTTATGGGGACACCGGATTTTGCGGTTTACACTTTGAACGCACTTATTAATTCGGCTCACGAGGTTGTATCGGTGTTTACTCAGCCGGACAAACCGCAGGGGCGGGGGAAAAAAGTCGGCTTTTCCTCCGTAAAAAGTGCCGCATCGGCGCATGGAATCCCTGTGGTGCAGCCGACAACCCTTAAAACAGTCAAGACTCATAAAGATGCAAAGCGGCTTTTCGGCGGAATCGAACCCGATTGTATAGTAGTTGCCGCTTACGGTATGATTTTGCCCGAGGCAATTCTTAATTTCCCCAAATACGGGTGCTTGAATGTCCATGCGAGTTTGTTACCTAAATATCGAGGTGCCGCTCCGATTAATCGTTGTATTATGGAGGGTGAGACCGAAACGGGCGTTACAATTATGCAGATGGACAAGGGTCTTGATACAGGCGATATGCTTCTTTCGGAAAAAGCGGCGATTGGCGAGGATATGAATGCATCGGAATTGCATGACGTGCTTGCGGAGTTAGGCGGAACGCTGATTGTAAAAGTGTTGGATAACATTGAGGAGTTCAAGCCGATTAAACAAAACGATGCCGAATCGACATATGCCGCGAAGCTGACCAAGGACGAATGTAAAATTGATTTTTCACGTTCGGCAAAGGAAATCCGCGATTTTATAAGAGGGCTTGCCGATTATCCGTGTGCTTATACCTTTATCGGGGACAAAAGAGTAAAAGTATACCGCACCGTAATCGGGAAAATGCAGGAGGGAATCCCGGTAAAATGCGGAAACGATGAATTCATCACCCTGACCGACATTAAACCCGAAGGCGGAAAAAGAATGAGTGCGGTAGAATTTTTACGGGGTCATAAAGTTTAAGAATGTGTATTAATTAATCTACAAATGAAGAGAGAGAAGTAAAAAACTGTTTTAGTTAATGACACATTGCAGAGTAAATAATAAGCTATTAATTAGCCTACAAATGAAGAGAGAGGAGTAAAAGATGGATATTTGGTTTTTGTTGTGTATTGCCGCTGTTTTATTGTCTTTGATTGCGTCAATTATGGTTAAATCGACATTCGGCAAGTATAATAAGGTACGGACTAAAGGCGGGAGGACTGCCGCAGAAATCGCGCGGGAAATGCTCGACGATAACGGACTGCATCATGTTCAGGTGATAAAACAACCCGGAACACTGACTGACCATTACAACCCGCGAACAGAAGAAGTCGCACTGTCGGATGCGGTTTACAATAAGGACACTGTGGGGGCAATCGGGGTCGCGGCGCATGAAGTGGGTCACGCTATTCAGCACGCGGTAAATTATACTCCCGTAAAAATTCGCCATGCTATATTCCCTGTTGTGAGCATTACCTCAAGATATTGGTATATAGTGCTTTTGGCCGGTGTATTAATGGAAATGATGCAGTTAGTCATGCTTGCGATTGTTTTGTATGCGGGTGGAGTACTGTTTCAGTTAGTGACCCTCCCGGTAGAAATTGATGCAAGCGCGAGGGCATTAAAAACGCTTACCGTAAAAGGCTACCTTGTCGGGAACGAGTTGAACGGGGCACGCAAAACACTTTGGGCGGCGGCGTTCACTTATATTGCCGCGCTGATTATGTCGCTTATGCAATTGTTGCGATTGCTTTCGCGGGCAAGACGGTGAGCATGAACACGAACATGAATGCGCGTAAAAGGGTGTACGAGTTGCTTAACAAAATGGAAAAAGGCGCGTACTCCCCCATAATTCTCGATAACGAGCTGAAAAAGCAAGATTACAACAATGGCGGCGAAAAAAATAAACGATTTGTAACCGCACTGTTTTACGGAGTAATCGAACGTAGGCTTACTCTTGACTATGTAATCGAAAAGTTCACACCACAGGGCAAAACGGAAAAAGAAGTTCTCCAACTGCTGAGAATGGCATTGTATCAACTCATGTTCATGGACTCTGTACCCGAATCAGCTGCAGTGAACGAATCGGTGGAGTTAGCTCCGAAAAGGGCAAAGGGCTATGTAAACGCAGTGTTGCGAAACTTTTTGAGAAACGGCAGGGACTTAATTAATAAGGAAATAAATGAGAACCTATCGCTGAAATTCTCTTGCCCCGAATGGCTTGTTGAAAAATGGCGGGTTGAATACGGTGAGGAAGCAATGATGCAGATTTTGCGTACAAGTCTTCTGAAACCGCCCGCATTTTACCAAGACGGCTATAAACAGGATTTGTCAAGCCAACAAGCCTGCCAACTCTTGGAGCCGCAATCGGGGGAAACTGTTATAGACTTATGCGCCGCCCCGGGAGGTAAAAGCTTTACGATTGCACAGCTAATGAAGAATACAGGGCGTATAATCAGTTGCGATATAAACCGAAAGAAATTGAAATTAGTCGAAAAAGGCGCGGAAAGGTTGGGATTGAACATAATTGAAACTTGTGTGAACAACGCTAAAGTGTTCAATCTCGATTTCCCTAAAGCGGACAGGGTTTTATGCGATGTTCCGTGTTCGGGTCTCGGAGTAATCCGCCGAAAACCCGAAATAAAGTATAAACCGCAGGGTGATTTTGACGGTCTCCCCGCTGTTCAACTGCAAATTTTACGGACTGCTTCCGATTATGTTAAGGATTCGGGTGTTATGATGTATTCAACCTGTACTTTGAGTCGCGCCGAAAACGATGATGTTGTTGATAAATTCATTACAGAGAGTAATAAGTTTGAGTTAATTGACAAAAAAACAATTATTCCGTCGGAAATAGGCGGCGATGGGTTCTTTACGGCATTGCTAAAGAAGAGGTAGTAAAGTTTGAAAGTATAGTCGGTCAGTTTAATAACGGTTATTGATTTTGCGAGGATTTTTGCCGTCAGACAAGGCAAATTTTCTGCGAATATCCAAACGAAGCTTTCAACAGCACTTTTGTGCAGAAGGGGCATGGGTGAAAGTTTGAAAAACAGGAAAGGAAGAACCACCATGCCGCAAAGTCAAAGAAGAGCAGCAGCGCAACGGGCTTTGCTCGTTGGCAGGCTGCTTGGCATATTGGATTTTGTGCAAGGTGGGGCGGCATGGTCATAGATATGAGCGAAAAAATTGATATATTATCTTTGACTTTAGATGAGTTGTCGCGTGAAATTGGTGTGTCGGGACAACCGAAATATAGGGCGAAACAGATTTTTGAATGGTTGCACAAGAAAAAAATATCAAGCTTTGACGAAATGACTAACACTCCTGCACAATTTAGGGAGCTACTTAATAACAACTTTTGTATAAAATTGCTGAATATTAAAAAAGCCCTTGTATCAAACAGGCAAGATACGGTAAAATATCTATACGAGCTTGGAGACGGCAACAAAATTGAAACGGTGTTCATGGCACACAAAAACAGGAACAGTTTGTGCATTTCTTCACAGGTCGGATGCAAAATGGGGTGCAGGTTTTGCGCATCGGGGATTGCGGGATTTGTAAGAAACCTTACCGCATCGGAGATGTTGTTGCAATTATACCAAACGGAAAAGATGCGAGGAAAAATACAGAATGTAGTTATTATGGGGGTTGGCGAACCGCTTGACAACTTTGATAATGTTGTCAAGTTTCTGCAAATTTTACAGTCACCCGCCGGGCATGGAATGAGTTTGAGGCAGGTATCGCTTTCGACCTGCGGCTTGGCAGACAGAATTGACGAATTGGCGAAGCTGAAATTGGGGCTTACTTTATCGGTATCGCTCCATGCAGTCACGGATGAGGAAAGGACTGCGGTTATGCCGATTAACGCTAAGTTCGGGTTAGAGCGGCTGTTAGCTTCCTGTGACGGGTATTGGAAAGCTTCCGGGCGAAGGTTGAGTTTTGAGTACGCTTTGATTAACGGGGTAAACGACAGTGTAGCCCATGCGGGAAAGCTTGTCGGATTACTTTCGGGAATGAGTCGGGCGGCGTATCATGTAAATTTGATTCCCGTTAATGAGGTTGTCGAGACAGGGTTTAAAAAGAGTGCGAACACTAAGGCTTTTGCCGCTGTTTTGGAAAAAGCGGGAGTAACCGTGACGGTGCGCCGAACAATGGGAGCGGATATAAAAGCAGCTTGCGGTCAACTGCGAGTTTAACAGACCACTTGCGATTTTGATGTTACATTTTGGTTTAGGATAAATTTCTAAGTTTGGGATAAGTTTCTAAAAAATTAACATAGAAAATACAAGGGGTAGGAGACCACCTGCGATTTTAATATTACATTTTGATTTGGGATAAGTTTCTAAAAAATTAACAATAGAAAATACAAGGGTAAAAATACAAGGAGACCACCTGCGATTTTAATGTTACATTTTGGTTTAGGATAGGTTTTTAAAAAATTAACATAGAAAATACAAGGGTAAAAAGATATGAGGTTTTTTTCTAAAACGGATATAGGTACAAAACGCACTGAGAATCAGGACCGGGTATGGACGGGTACGCTTTCCGACACAGCTTGCGCAGTGGTACTGTGTGACGGAATGGGGGGCGAGAATGCGGGAAGCCGCGCCAGTCAATTGACGGTTGACTTTATTGCCGAAAGGTTTAAGCGAGGATTCAGAGATGACGGCGCAATTGAGGGAGGCGGGGGAGCAAACCGCAATGTAATCCGCAACCTTATGATAACATCGCTTATTGCCGCAAATTCGTTAGTATACGGGGAAGCGGTTACAGATGCGAGCAAACACGGGATGGGAACAACCTGCGTTGCAGTAATTGCGCATAATGAGAGAGCGTATATAATCAATGTGGGCGACAGCCGCGCATACCATATATTCGGGGATAATATACAGCAGATTACAAAAGACCACACTTATATAAGGACGCTGATTGAAGAAGGGGAGATTACCGAGGAGGAAGGACTCACGCACCCCGACCGCAACGCAATTACAAGGGCGATTGGCGCAGAAGCGGGCATTACCCCCGATTACTTTGAGATTGATTTGCATAAGGAAAGCATTATTCTGCTTTGTTCGGACGGATTGCACTCTTACGGCAACGATGTTGAGATTGCCGAAATAATTGTCAACAACCCCAAAAACAAAGTCTGCGACCTGCTTGTGGACTATGCAATTTCAAACGGCGGAAGAGATAATATTACTGTGGCAATTGTTGTTTTGTAGTGCAATACAAGGGCTAAAATGAGGGAGTTCATTTCCCTCACTTTAGCCTGACGAAGACACATTGTTTGGCAAAACAACAATCCAAGTTTTTAGCGGTAATGGAGTAGTAGTTGCTAAGAAAGGGCAAGGGCAAAGGCTTGAAAGTAAATCCGCGGTGAATGGGAAAACGAGCTTTTATAGTGTGTTTGCTAAGAAAGGGCAAGGGCAAGGCTTGAAAGTAAATCCGCGGTGAATGGGAAAACGAGCTTTTATAGTGTGTTTGCTAAGAAAGGGCAAGGGCAAAGACTTGAAAGTAAATCCGCGATGAATGGGAAAACGAGCTTTTATAGTGTGTTTGCTAAGAAAGGGCAAGGGTAAAAGAATGGATAATTATGTTGGTATGAAATTGGACGGAAGGTATCAGTTGCTTGAGCTAATCGGCACGGGCGGCATGGCAGAGATTTATAAGGCAGACGATGTTGCCGAAGATAAGACTGTAGCGGTTAAGATACTTAAAAACGAGTTCGCGGGTTCGGAAGAGTTTCTTAGGCGTTTTCGCAACGAATCTAAGGCGATAGCTTTGCTTTCGCATACTAATATAGTTAAAATCTTCGATGTGGGGTTCACAGACAGGGTGCAGTTTATTGTTATGGAATATATTGACGGCATAACCCTTATCGAGTATATTGAAAGGCAGGGGGTTCTCAAATGGAGGGATGCCCTCGGATTCACGGGTCAGGTGCTTAAAGCTTTGCAACACGCTCACGACAGAGGAATTGTACACCGTGATGTCAAGTCGCAAAATATTATGCTGTTGCGGGACGGAACAATTAAGGTGATGGATTTCGGGATTGCAAGGTTTAACCGTGAAATTGATAAAACCATGTCGGAAAAAGCAATCGGCTCGGTGCATTATATCAGCCCGGAGCAAGCGCGGGGCGATAATACCGATGAAAAAAGCGACCTTTATTCGGTGGGCGTAATGCTTTATGAAATGCTTACGGGCGTTAAACCGTTTGACGGCGACGATGCTTTGTCAATCGCGCTCATGCACACTAAGGAAACGCCGAAGCCGCCGTCTGAAATAAATGCCGCGATTCCGAAAGGTCTCGAGGAAATAACACTGCGGGCAATGCAGAAAGAACCCGCGAAACGATACCAGACTGCCGGGGAAATGCTCGGCGATTTGAAAGAATTTGACAAGAATCCGAGCATTGTATTCGAGTATAAATATGCCGCACCCGACGGCGGAGGAAAATATTTCGATAAAGGTGGAAAACCGATTGCAAATGCCGCGGCGGCCGCTTTGCAACCTACTCCGGGTAAAAACGGCGGCAATGACGGCTATGAGGACGGGTATGAAGACGATGACTATGACGATGATGAGGTGATTGAGCGGCGTTCGCCGTTGCTCCCGATTTTGTTTGCCGTTGCTTCTGCGTTTGTGATTTTGACGGCTGTGCTGATTACTTTGATTGTAAGTAACGGGCTTACGGGTTCAGACAACAACAGCGGGTTGTTTGCGAGCCGAAACCGCAGAATGCCCGACTTGTTGGGAATGGATTACTCCGATGTTGAACGCGAGTACCGCTGGCTCAGAATGGAGCCGCAACAGGTGTTTTCCGCCGATTTCCCCAAAAATACAATTATGTCACAGGATGTTCCCGCCGAGAGAATGATAAATCCGGGTCAGACTGTGGTAAAAGTTGTGGTAAGTAAAGGACGTGAAATAATTTTTATGCCCGATTTCACGCGCAATCTTACACCGGGGGATGAAGTCTTGGCTGAGTTGGCGCGATTGGGTTTACGACCTACTCCTGTGCGGATTTTCCATGACGAAGTGCCTTTCGGCTTTTTTATAAGGAGCGACAGGTCGCCGAATGACGAGCTTAATAAGGGCGATGATGTGCGCGTTTGGATTAGCGACGGACGGGAGGATGCTTTGTGGAATACCGTAGTCCCCAATATGGTGGGATTAAGCGAGGTTGCCGCAAAACAAAAAGCAACCGACAGCAAAATAACTCTCGAAATATTGCGGGAGGAAAGCACTGAGGAACAATTGGGGTTAGTTGTGCGGCAAAGCACTGAGCCTGATGAAGAAGTGGATAACTGGACTGTGGTTGAAATTTTTATTGGGAGCGGTCCTGCCGAAATTCCCGAAGATGAAAGGGAACGCGAGTTCAGCATCGGATTTAACATTCCCGACGGGTGGGGCGGGGAATACACTTTCAGGCATTTCATAAACGGGGTTTACCAACCCGATTTAACCGTGGTGATTGATATAGGGATTCGACGGGAATATGTTTGGACGTTTACCGACTCGGGGGAAAAACGCCGTTATTCAATCAGAATAAGGAGCGAAGTGACAGGTAATGAAGAGCTTTACGCCGATTATGAAATTGATTTTACTACCGAGCCGCCAACGTTTGAGATTGTAGAACGCAACCTCAATGTGTTGGAAGATATAAGCCGTCCGCAATGAATAACGCAATAAATAATAATAACAAAGGCAGGATTATCGCATCGGTTGCCGGGGATTACAGCGTGTTTTTGCCCGAAAGCGGAAATGTAGTGGTGTGCAAGGCACGCGGGCTGTTCCGATTAAAGAAAATCAGCCCCTGTGTCGGGGATTATGTTACTCTTTCTTTAGAGAATAACGACTATGTAATAAGCGACATTGAGGAGCGTAAAAACGTATTGGTCAGACCTCCGCTTGCCAATCTTGATTGCGCTGTAATAGTTGTGTCTTCTTGCGAGCCTAAGCCTAACGCGCTTGTTATAGACAGGCTTATTGTTATTTTCGAGAGCAAGGATATAGAAGCCTCCCTTGTTTTTACCAAGCTTGATAAAAGCGAAGCCGCGCTTTCCGATTTGTACCGGAAGGCGGGCTTTTCTTGCTTTTTTAATGATGATATTCAGCCGTTGAGCGAGTATTTACATTCCAAAACATCCGCGCTTATCGGGAACACCGGAGTCGGCAAGACAACCTTGCTTAATCGGTTAATTCCGGGGTTGAGTCTCCCAACCGCCGAAATAAGCAAAAAACTCGGCAGAGGGAAACATACTACAAGGACGGTTGTGCTGCATAAACTCCCCCCCGCCGTTTTTGAGGGGGCAAAAGGGGAAGCGGGGTACATTGCCGACACTCCCGGGTTTTCGACTGTTGAGTCGCGGTTTTACGGCGCGATTGCCTCAAGCGATGCCGCATTGCACTTTCGTGAGTTTAGGGAGTTTTTGGGCAATTGCAAGTTCGGCGGCTGTACCCATAACGGAGAGGACGGGTGTGCCATTTGCGGCGCGGTTGAATCCGGGGCAATTTCGCGAAGCAGGTATGATAGCTATAAGGCGATTTACCGTGAGGCTAAGAAGGCTGAAAATGAGTATTAGGTTATACTACTACTCCATTACCGCTAAAAACTTGGAAGTTGTTTTGCCAAACAAAGTGTCTTCGTCAGGCTAAAATGAGGGAAATGAATTCCCTCATTTTAGCCCTTGTACTGCACTACTCCCACTCAATAGTCCCGGGCGGTTTCCCCGTAACATCGTAAACAACACGGGTAATGCCCGATACTTCGCCTGTAATCCTGTCCGCAACCTTTTCCAACACTTCATAAGGCAACCTGACCACAGCGGCACTCATAAAATCCTCGGTAGTCACTGCTCTAAGCGCAGCGACATAGCCGTAAGTCCGCTCGCCGTCTTTAACTCCGACAGCTTTCATATCGGTCAACACTGCGAAATGCTGTCCGCCGCCGACTTGGCATTGCCGATTTTCAAATTCCTCGCGGAATATAGCATCCGCTTCCCTAAGCATATCAAGCCGCGCCTTAGTAATAGTGCCTATACAACGCACGCCCAATCCCGGTCCGGGGAAAGGCTGACGATTGACTAAGTAATCCGGCAAACCCAAAATTTTGCCGATTTGCCGTACTTCGTCCTTATAAAGCTCCTTCAACGGTTCAACTATCCCGCAAAAGTTCACCTTTTCGGGCAACCCGCCTACGTTATGGTGGCTTTTTACGCTTTTCGACTCAATTACATCGGGATAAATAGTCCCCTGCGCCAAAAACATTTTTACACCATCCCCTTCCGACTCCGCTAAACCATAAAAGTCCGTTTTCCGCACAACATCGGATTTATTTTCAAACTTTACACCATCCCCTTCCGACTCCACCGAACCATAAAAGTCCGTTTTTCGCACAACATCGGATTTATTTTCAAACTTTACACCATCCCTTTCCGACTCCACCAAACCATAAAAGTCCGCACTCGCTTGTTCAAAGACCCGTATAAATTCCTCGCCGATAATCTTCCGCTTTAATTCGGGTTCGGTTACACCGTCTAATTTAGCAAGAAACCGTTCTTCGGCATTAATACAAATCAATTCAAAGTCAAAGTCGGCGAACGCACTTTTGACTTGTTCTGCTTCATTTTTCCGCATAAGCCCGTGGTCGACTAAAATGCAGGTGAGCCGCGTCCCGATTGCTTTTGACAGCAATGCGGCACAAACCGAGCTGTCAACTCCGCCCGAAAGTCCCAACAAAACCCGCCCCTCGCCGACAGTCTCCCGAATATCGGCAATCGCCTTATCAATATACTCATTCGCCGAAATACCGGACACTCTTAAAATCTCCATTCTTTTACCCTTTCCCCTTCTGTACAAGCTCTTTTTTAAAGTTTCGTTTTCCCACTTACCGAGGATTAATTTTCAAACTTATGCCCTTTCTGTACAAGTTCTTTAATCAGCAACAGGGCGGATTTCTCCACCCTGCCACAACTATAGTCGGTCAGTTTAAGTTTAGTCGCAATTTATAGCATATTTTCCGCCATACTGCGTTGATTTTTACTTAAATATGCACGGATATTCGCGCAAAAATCGTC
>WRLX01000009.1 GCA_009777415.1 Oscillospiraceae bacterium | reverse complement strand
GTTGAAAAAATCGCTCTCCCAGAGGGCTTGCTTTCCTATACTCTATTTGATTTTGAAAAAATTTTTAATTATTTTTCAAAAAGGGGTTGACAAATGATAGTTAGTCACCTCCTTTTCTTGCTTTGCTACTTTTACACAATAATTATATACTACAGTTGCCTTTTTGTGTCTTTCCATAAATTGCGTTGTTTTTCTACATCACTACTGTACGCTTGCATTTTGTAAATGGTGTCCGTTATTTGTTTTTCAATGTATGTGTGATGGCTACCGCGATAATATGATTTTAGGTAACGCCTGATTTCATTTTCTAATTCTGATTTTTCTTCTCGCTCCTTTATTTTACTTAATTCGGCTATTGCTTCCAAATCGCCTAATTCTGCACGTCTTTGTAGTGCTTTCTCTTTCATTGTGTTCACGACAGCTATAATTATGCCTATAGCTACCGTAATTGCAATTAGAACTGATATAACAGCCACAACCATACCCATACTAATTACCCTCCTATTCTATTTCCGTAACCATCATAAACCACACCGCCACGGACTTCACCTATACGATTACCGCTTGTATCATACAAGTTACTCCCCCGCATTTCGCCTACACGATTACCGTAGTTATCGGTCGCGTAACTCCCAATAATCGACATTTGCTTGTTGCCGCTTGTATCAACAATATTATCGCCAATTCTACTTGCGACTCTGTTCCCATAAACATCTTTTAATTGTGACATAAATTTATCCTCCAAAAATTCAAATTTCCTCATTGAGGTTAATGCACCTCAATAAGGATTATACCATACCTTATAATGGAAGTCAAGTGTTTTTCAAAAATATTTTGGAATATTTTGAATATAGGGGTGATAATGCATTGGAATCGGCAATGATAGGTAAGGTAATTAAGCATTTAAGAGAAAATAAGCGGTTATCACAAGAAGTATTGAGCGGACTTGCCAATGTTGACAGAAGCCATTTAAGCAAGATTGAATTAGGTTTAAGAAGCCCTACTATAACTGTGCTTTATAAGATTTCCGATGCTTTAGGCGTGAATGCAAGCGATATACTAAAAGCTGTTGAAACAGAAGCAATTCGATGTACAACGAACAACTAACCACTACATAAAAAAGACCTCTAACTCAACGGGACGTACCCCGTCTCCTCAATGAGTCGTTGCCCTTGCGGCGATAAAATCCAGTCAATCAGCAGTTTCGCATTGCCCTGCGGTTCGCCGTTTGTGACTGCGTAAAAGTCGTTGACAAAAGGGTAACTGCCGTTTTGGATATTTTCAACAGACGGTTCTGCGCCGTCAACTTTTAAAAGCTTTACATCGGGATTCGCATACATAACCGTTGCAAAATATCGGTACGAATACCCCAGCGCAGGTTGCACTCCGCGCCACTCGACCGACACTTGATTCATCAGGCTGTTTGTCCCGATTAACTCCGGCGAAGGAAGCGGTTGCGGAACTTGAATCGGCAAGCCGCCGGTGTCGGATTGAGCTACCCCAAACACCCGTGCAATCCTGCTCACTGCCGAATCTATAAAGCAAGGGGAATCAGGCTTGCTTGACATGACCCATTGCAACCCTGTCTGACTGCCCGAACCTTCCGGGCGTTGGAACGCGATGATTCTTCCGCCGTCACGCCACCCGAGAGTAGACCAATTGGCAGTCTTGCCCGAATAAATGTTGCGTATTTGCTGTTCCGTGATATTATCAACGGGATTTCCTTTTCCCGCTAAAAATACAAAAGCTTCCCGCCCGATTGGTGTGAAAACCAAATCCGCCCCGGCTTCTTTTGCGGCGGCAAGCTGAGTTTCCGAAGCCCCGGCGACAAAAATAATGTCACGCTCCCTCGAAATAATTGCTTGGTACGCACTCGGTGTATTTGTGCAGACAACTGTTTCCGGCGCGAGCGAATAAACGTGATAAACAGCTTCCGCAAAGGCAGAGTAAATCGGATACAATGCAGTCGCGCCGTCTAACTTTGGAAGTTCAGCGGCGAGTTTTAAGGTGGAGTTTTCGTCAAGCCTTGCCGTCTGCGAACCCGTGAAAGGGGCATATAAAGTCAAGTCCGGTGCGGTTTGAGTGTCATCGGATGTGGTAGGATTAATCCACCAATTTCCGCGCAAGGCTGTCGGGAATAACGCGGCAGACAGCGCAATAATTACGGCGATTGCCGCGGCGGCAGGCTTATTTCGCCTTACGGCGGGCAGCCATAACAGAATAGTTGTTCCGGTTACGGCTGATAAAATCATAGCAAAAGGCAACATTCCGACAATGTTGTCAATGTCGAAAAAGGCGTTCAAGTATTCGTATTTGCCGAGTATACAAACGGCTGTAATCCATGCTGTAAGCGTGATTATTATGCGGATTGTTGCTGTGATTATTTTCTTCATTCAAAACCTCTACTACTCAATCACCACTAAAAAACTTGGAAGTTGTTTTGCCAAACAAAGTGTCTTCGTCAGGCTAAATTGAGGGAAATGAATTCCCTCATTTTAGCCCTTGTATTGCACTACATTAACGCAATCATTCCGGTTGCCGCGCCGATAAGGAACACTATAATAAACAGCACAGGAGCAAGCGGTATAGCAATCGCAATGATTGAAAGGACTAAGCCCGGTTTGCCTATTTCTTTTACTCCGTTGCCGAGTCCTGCAATTGCAAGGATGAATCCCGAAATGAGGAGCAGTATTGCGAAAAGCACAACAAACCCTCCCGCTATTTGGAACATACTGCCGAGCAGGAACAGCAACGCCGCGGCAACTTCGATTGAAAGCGCGAGAATTGGTAGGAGCAGTTTATTTGGTTTTGGGGCGGATACCCCGTTTTTGTTATCTTGATTGTTATTTTCCATGAGTTTACCTTTGACCTTTCTGCGTACTTTCATAATAATATCACCTTATTTCTCATTTGTCAACTTTTTTCGCAATTTATCATAAAAAAGTTATCATAAAAAAAGCCGGGCAAAATCCCGGCTTTCTTTTTACAATATTATACAAATCAACCCGCCGCATCCATCGTTGATAATCCGTTGAATCGTCTCTTGGAGCTTCATTCGCGCATCACCCGGCATTCGGTAAAGCTTATTATGCAACCCCTCGTTGACCAATTCGTGCAGGGATTTACCGAAAATGTTGGACTCCCATATTTTTGTCGGGTTCTCCTCAAATTCTTTCAGGAGGTACATGATTAGCTCCTCGCTTTGCCTTTCAGAGCCGACTACCGGGGATACCTCGGTGGTAATATTGGCGGCAAGCATATGGATTGACGGAGCCGCCGCCTGCAACCTTACACCGTACTTTCCGCCCTGCTTGACTATTTCCGGTTCTTCAAGAGTAAGCTCGTCGATGCTCGGCATAACAATTCCGTACCCGGTTGCCTTAACCTCATCTAATGCGGATTTTACTTTCATGTACTTTCTCTTGATGTTGGCGAGTTCAATCATGCAGGGCATGAGGTCACCCTCATCCTTGAGTTCAAGTCCCGTTGTTTCGCCGAGGATTCGGTAGAAAAGTTCGTTTTTGAGATTAACCGAGATAAATCCCGCACCTCTTCCCAAGTCAATGCTTTCAACATCACAGTTTGTGACATATTCACAATCACTGAGTTTGCAAGAAACGCCTTTAACTTGGTCAATGCTTACAATATTCGAGGCAGACTCCTTGAGTGCGTTCCACACTTCCGTCTTGAGCCAGTGTCCTTTTTCAAGAACGGTCAGCCATTTGGGAATTCTTATATTGATTTCTTTGACAGGGAATTGCAGCAACACCTCTGTCATAATTCCCTTAATCGAATCCTCGTCTAAATCAAGGCAATTGAGCGGTATAACGGGTTTCCCGTATTTTTCCCGCATTTCATTTGCCATCTCCTTTGAATCGTGAGAATGCGGTTCGCGGCAATTGAGTATTATTACAAAAGGCTTGTTAATAGCTTCAAGCTCGTTTATTACCCGCTCCTCCGCCTCTTCATACTCTGCGCGGGGAATATCGGTAATGCTCCCGTCGGTGGTAATTACCAGCCCGATTGTCGAATGTTCGTTGATTACCTTTTGAGTACCTACCTCCGCCGCCATATTAAAAGGAATCTCGGTATCAAACCATGGAGTAAGCACCATTCGCGGTGCTTCATTTTCGATATAGCCGATTGAACTCGGGATAATATACCCCACACAGTCAATCAGGCGTACATTCATCAACGCATTATCCTCAAGAGTGACTGAAATTGCTTCTTCGGGGATAAATTTAGGCTCTGTCGTCATTATTGTCTTGCCCGCCGCTGACTGCGGCAACTCGTCTACCGCACGCTCCCTACGAAATTCGCTGTCGATATTCGGGATAACAATATTGTTCATAAACCTTGAAATAAAAGTAGACTTTCCCGAGCGTACCGGCCCTACTACGCCAATGTAGATGTTCCCATCCGTTCTTTTGGCAATATCATGATAAATTGAGTTATTTGTCATTTTACACCATTCCTTTCCGGCACAAATGAGCCATGAAAGTGCGTTTTCCGCACAACCTCAGATTTATTTTCAAACTTTTTACCCATGACCTTTCTGCACAAACGTGCCTTATTATACGATTGGAATCAAGAGCATACAGGGTGTTGTTACCTTAGCGGTAGCCGCATGGTCTGTATCCATATCGTTTTCTGCAATGATTGCTTCCGCGCCTGTATTGTACCGTTTGGCTATATCCCAAATTTCCTCGTTTGCCTCGGCGTAATACAGCTTCAAGGCGTATTCGTTTTCTTTAGTTTTGGGTGAGTCTTGATTAATTGCGATTTCCTTGATTACTTCGACCGAGCGTATTTGATAAAGGCAAGCGCCCAACTTTAATACAACCCTCAAATCCACTTGATTATCGGAGGAAATGCTGTATGTGGTATTGACTACCTGCAGGTTGGATTCAATGCTGTAGTTTGAATCACTCCCCGGCGGCACAATCATCCCGGTTGACGCAATTTCTGTTATAAGCTCGAAAGATTCGGTTTTTTCAATATAAACGGGCGAGCCGTTGTCGAGCCTGCCTATTACCTGCATATTCGCCTGCCCCGTTATTACAAGGACACTTTGGCTGTCGCTTTGGTCTGTGTTCCCGTCCATGCCTTCACGAATGCGGCAGACTACGTTGCTGATGTCACAGCGTGAGTCATACACTTCTTCGAGACTGCCGCTTGTGTCGGTTGCCTCGTTGCATTCCACCATGCCTTTGAGACTTAGCTGGCGTTCGATTATTTTCGGCATTGTTTCCGCTCTTATTACTGTTTTAGTAAACGAGCTTTCAAAATCCACCGAATAAATATCGGTTAAAGGCATGACTTCTTTTTCAAGATGTGCGGTAACAGCGCAATCAAGCGTCAACTCGCAGGAGAAAACGCGATTTTCCGAAGCGTCATTTCCGCCGTCTCCCGACTTTAGCTCTAAGTTGCAGTCCATTACCGATAAATTAACAAAGCAGACGTGATTCTCGCTTACACCGTTAAGGTCGATAATCTGGCTGACGGGAATGACCGCTTCCATAACTTCGGCAGCTTCACCCGGCTCATTTGCCTCGGTCTGTTCCTCTTCATCGGATAACATCCCGATTTCTTTGACACCCGTCCCCTTTTTAAGGTACAGTGCCTTGATTAATGCTTCGCCCTTTACTACTACTTTGTTGGCGACGATTTTGTAATCGGTTACAGACACGGATGCATCATGGTGAACAATGCTGTTTATCCCGTTCCCGCCTACGCCTGTCTCAATATCCTCCCTTATTACAAACTGGCGTGATGCGATTAGCTTTTCGCCACAGTAATTCAGCGCGGTTTTACGGGTTTGTACACCCATTCCCGACGCGCCTGTAATCATCTGTGTCTCACGGGTAGAAGTCACCTTAACCTTACAACTGACTGCGCCGCGGACATCGATTCGCCTCCCCGAAATTGCACGGCAATTGCAGTAGTCGGTTTTGGGTGCGATATGAACTACCGCATTGTCGCTCAGAAGCTCTCCCGACTTGTCTTTGAAAAGCTCAATGGTCTTTGAGTAGGTGTAACGCTGTTCAATACAGTTTACCGTGTTGTTATCGCGGCTCAGGTAAAGCACTTTTATATATACTACCCCATCGCAATAAAGTTGATTCCCCGATATGCTGTGAGAAATGACGCAGGGAGTCAAGGAGCATTTAAGCACCTTGAAAATGTCGGGGTAATAATCGGGAAGCACGTAATCAAATTCCACCCCCTGCTCGACCTGCCCGTCGTAGACGACTTCGCTTAGAAAGACGGGTTCTTTTGCGGTTTTTAAATCCATAACACACGCTATGCGTGAGCCGCCGATGAGGCGGGTAAAACTTCTCACGCGTTCCTTTCTTTTGTTTTTGAGAATACCGAATCATCGGTTTGTCTTTAAGATAATATGTGAGGTTTGTACAGAATATTCCAATAGTGCGAAAAAACAGCCGATTGCTTTGATTCGGCATGAAAGAGGCGTAAATCTCCCCGCAAAAGAAGAAATTTTAAATAAATATTTATTATATTACAAAAAAACCTTGACAATATGAGTATGATGAGATATAATAAAGCGATTACAGCTTCCGAGAATGAGAAAAAACAGACTTCTGCGGAAGTCCGGCTGGCGGAAGTCTGATAAATGAGTAATGAGGAGAGTATACTAAGGAGAGTATGGTATATAACAGTAAAACTGCTAAACAGGCAACGGAAATTACGGTTAAAAAACCGGTAAAAAAACGCCCCCCGCAAAGAAGAAGCGCCCCGGTCAGGATTATACCGTTAGGCGGACTTAATGAAATAGGGAAGAATCTGTATGTCTTTGAGTGTTCAAACGATATGTTTATTATCGACTGCGGATTGGCGTTTCCCGATGCGGATATGCTGGGGGTTGACATTGTAATCCCCGATTTTTCCTACCTTGAAAAGAATAGGGAGCGTTTTCGCGGAATCGTTTTGACTCACGGGCATGAAGACCATGTGGGTGCGCTTCCCTATCTTTTGAAGAACGTCAATGTCCCTGTATTCGGCACAAGGCTGACAATAGGGCTTATTGAGGGCAAACTAAAGGAACACGGCATTTTGGGTCAATGCTCGCTTAATGTAGTTCAGCCGCGGCAGACGGTCAGCATGGGTTGCATGGCGGTTGAATTTATTCGGGTTAATCACTCTATACCCGATTCCTGCGCAATGGCGGTTCATACCCCTGCGGGAATAATCGTTCACACGGGCGACTTTAAAGTAGACTATACCCCAATCGGCAATGAGGGAGTCATTGACTTGGCGCGGTTCGGCGAATTGGGGAATAAGGGCGTTTTGGCTCTTCTTTCCGAAAGCACCAATGCCGAACGACCCGGCTACACGACTTCCGAGAGAAAAGTCGGCGACAGTTTCCGCAATATATTTGCAACTGCCGAGGAACGTCGGATTATTGTCGCATCATTTTCCAGTAATATCCACAGGGTGCAGCAGATTATCGACAATGCCGCCGTAACGGGCAGATATGTCGCCGTTTCGGGCAGAAGCATGATTAACGTAATCAACAAGGCGATTGAGTTGGGGTATATCAAAGTTTCCTCAAAGATGATTATCGACATTGACGAGGTAAACAGTCACCCACCCGAAAAAGTCGTTATCATCACTACGGGAAGTCAAGGTGAACCGTTAAGTGCGTTGTCGCGAATGGCGAGCAACGACCACAAACAAGTAAAAATCAATCCGAGGGACTTGATTATTATTTCCGCGACACCCATTCCGGGCAATGAAAAGTTGGTGGGGCGAGTAGTAAACGAGCTTATGCGTTCGGGTGCGGAGGTAGTCTATGAAGCGATGTACGAGGTTCATGTTTCGGGACACGCCTGCCAAGACGAGCTGAAAATGATGCTTTCTCTGACAAAGCCGCGCTTTTTCATGCCGATTCACGGGGAATATAAGCATTTGCAAAAACACGCTCAACTTGCACGGACAATGGGGATTCCCGATGAAAATATATTTGTTCTCGGATTGGGGAACGTCCTCGAAACGGACGGTGTTGACACTAAAGTTACGGGGCAGGTCACGGCGGGAGCGGTTCTCGTTGACGGCTCGGGAGTCGGCGACGTCGGCGCGGTAGTACTCCGTGACCGAAAAAAGCTTGCCGAGGACGGGCTTATAACTATTGTGGCGGCAATTGAGAGGGAAACGGGGCAGCTTCTTTCCGGACCGGATATTGTTTCGCGCGGTTTTGTCTATGTACGCGAATCGGAGGAGCTTATGAGCCAAGCCCGCGAATTAATGCGCAAGGTTTTGGACAGTTGCGCCGCTGGGAAAACCCGCGAGTGGGGAATGATTAAAAACATGATGAAAGATAAATTGTCGGAGCTTATATATGTTAAGACGAAAAGAAACCCGATGATATTGCCGATATTGCTGATGATTGATTAGGCGGTGAGAGATTGAAAAATTTTTACCGTGACGGTGGACTTGTGCTGTCAGTTACTGCGCTTGCAGCCCTTACACTTGCGATTGCGGCGGTATTGTACAGCCGCGATTCCGGTGTATTTTGGGTTTTCGCGCCTTTTATTGTTTTGATATTGGGCTTTACAATCGGGAAACTGATTTTAGTGACGCGCAAAACTTTCCAATACTTTTCTATTATTAAAAACGAAATCGACTTAGCGGACAGCGCGTCACTTTATCATTCCCCCATCTCTATAGGAATAATTGACAGGGAGCATCGATTCATTTGGTTTAATGCAGGATTCCAGCGTGAATTTAAAACCGCCGCACAGCACGGGAATTCGTTGGAAACGATTACCACGGCGAGCATGGATTTGCTTTTAAGCGGCGGAGGAGCCCGTGTAAAATACGAGGGCAAGTATTACAAGGTCAATGCGAGTGCGCCTAATGTAGATACTGCAAACGAAATCTATATCGTTTATTTTGAGGATATAACGAACGAGGTTGTGCTTAAATTGGAAAAAAAGCTGTCACAGCCCGTTGTTATGCTCATAATGATTGACTCGTATGAGGAAATTTTTTCGGGCGGAAGCGAAAGTGCCAGAGCATCGGTAACAGTGTTGATTGATAAACTGCTTGAGGATTATATTCAGACGACTACCGGAGTTATGCGCAAGGTCAGGAGCAATCGCTTTTGGGCTGTAATTGAGGATAGGCACGTTCAGCAGTTGATTGACGAAAAGGTGAAGCTTCTCGATAAAGCGCGGGAAATCGCCGTTACTGACAGAATAAGCGTTACTTTGTCTATCGGAGTCGGCAAAACCGCCACAAATATGGCGGAGAGCGAGGTTTTCGCCCGCCAAGCACTTGAAATGGCGTTGGGCAGAGGCGGAGACCAAGCCGCCATTAAAACCAAATCGGGCTTTGAATTTTACGGAGGAACATCAAAGGGAATTGAGCGGCACACAAAAGTCCGCGCGAGAATAATTGCGAATTCCTTGATTGATTTAGCCAACAATTCCGACATTATCTACATAATGGGGCATAAATTTTCCGACCTTGACAGCATTGGCGCGGCTGTCGGTCTCGCCTGCGGATTGCGCAATTTAGGTAAATCCACCTATATAGTAATCGACAAATCAACCTCACTCGGCCCTAAGCTGATTGAAAAGGTTGAAAGCTCACAGTTGAACGATGCCAAGAATGTAAACGATTCTAAGGACACTAAAGATTCGGACTATACCGCGCCGCTGTTTATAGAGCCGGAGACTGCCCGCGATGCATGGACTGATGAATCGTTGTTGATAATAGTTGATACTCATAATAAAAAGCTGCTTGAGGATGCTGAACTCTATGAGGGGGCAAAAAGAGTAGTTGTTATAGACCATCATCGCAAAATGGTGGATTTTATCGAAAATGCCCTTATTTTCCACCACGAGGTAACCGCATCGTCAACCTCGGAAATGGTGACGGAACTGTTACAATATTTCGGGCAGGCGGGAATAGTAGGCGGGTCGCAGGCAGAGGCTCTTTTAGCGGGGATTATGCTTGACACCAAGAACTTTTCGGTTAAAACGGGGGTACGTACTTTTGAGGCGGCGGCATTCCTGCGGAAAATCGGGGCGGACACGGCTGACATTAAGCCGCTGTTTGCAACCACGATAGAGAATTATAAGCAGAAAGTTGACTTAGTGAGCGATGCGGTGGTTTATAAGAACTGCGCAATTGCTTCGTCGGAAACGGCGGGCGGCGACATTCGAATAGTCGCGCCGCAAGCCGCAGATGAGTTGCTCGATATTTTGGGGGTTACAGCGTCATTCCTTATTTATAAGACAGGGCATAACGAGGTAAACCTCAGCGCACGTTCCATGGGGAATGTCAATGTGCAGATTATTATGGAACATCTCGGCGGGGGCGGACACCACAACATGGCGGGTGCGCAGTTAATCGATAAGTCGGTTAAAGAAGCAGAGAAACTGCTTAGGGGTGCTATTGACAGGTATTTTGAAGGTTAGGAACTGATAGGAGTTTATCTTTATGGAAGAGCTAAGATATATAGACCTGTTTTGCGGTATAGGGGGAATGAGATTAGGCTTTGAGAAAGCACTCGAATCCTTGGGGTATATCGGTAATGCCGTTTTTTCTTCTGAAATTAAGGAACACGCACGTAAAGCATATTCATTAAATTTTAATACCGCTGAAATTAAAGGCGATATAACCAAAATAAATGAATATAATCTCCCTAATTTCAAGGTTCTGTTGGCGGGGTTTCCTTGTCAGGCGTTTTCAAGCGCGGGGAAGAGGTTAGGCTTTGACGACACAAGAGGGACATTGTTTTTTGATATAGCACGCATTTTGAAAGTTAAGAAACCTTCCGCTTTTTTGCTTGAAAATGTTGAAGGATTAGTTTCTCACGATAGCGGCAGAACATTAAAAAGAATGACAGACGTTTTAAAGGATTTGGGCTATAAAATTTCATCTTGCGTTTTAGATGGGAACGATTTTGGTTTAGCACAATCGAGAAGAAGAATATATATCTGCGGCTTAAAAGGCACCAAGGCTATATCTTTTAAGAATTTTAAAATCAAAAAAAGTGTATTATCAGATATAATTGACTATAATACACCTTTACAAGAAACGGATTTTACCCGAAAATTATTCGCACACTATGACTTAAATGATGTAATAGGTAAACAGATTAAAGATAAACGCGGCGGCAAAAACAATATTCATAGTTGGGATTTCGCACTCAAAGGCGAAATTTCGCATGAACAAAAAGAGCTTCTCGGATTGATTTTGAAATATCGGCGCAATAAAAAATGGGCTGATATTATCGGCATTGATTGGATGGACGGTATGCCGCTGACCATAGACATGATAAAAACATTTTATGATAATGACAATTTATCGGAAATGCTTCGCGACTTAACTGCTAAAAACTATTTGGTGTTCGAATATCCGAAGAAAAAAGAAGGTAACGTCAGAAAATACGACAAGTCGCTAAAAAAAGGTTATAACATTGTTACAGGCAAGCTTTCCTTTGAGTATAGCAGAATTTTAAATCCGGATGAAGCTACGCCTACTATTGTTGCCACGGATGCTATGAAATTGGGTGTTCCTGTGGCGGGAGGAATAAGACCGCTTACCGTTAGAGAGGCTTTGCGATTATTTGGTTTCCCCGAATGCTATAATTTAGAGTTTTTAGAAAAGTCAAAAGCATTTGATTTGCTCGGAAATACCGTTTGCATTCCGGTTGTTGAGGAAATATCAAAGCGGCTGATAAAAGCAGTAGCCGAAAAAACAGGCGAAACAAAACTTGAAAGTAAATCAGCGTAATGCGGATTTATGGTATGAAAAGGTCATAAAAAATTTTTAGGAGGCTTTCTTATGAAAAGCAAAGTTTTATCAATGCTCTTGACAGTTGCAGTTGCAATTGCGGTTTTCCCGTCAGCGGGAATCACAGTGAACTCAAACACCGGCATCGGCGAAGACACAATTATTATCGACACTCTGATACCTCCCGGGCAACCTTTGGAACAGGTTCGATTATATGTAAGCGACAATCAATTCCGCACTATTATTGTTCGTGAACACAGATTGTTAAAGCCGCTTTCAAGCATTGAAATCGTCTTTGATGCACATTATGCGGGTGTTGGAATTCAAAACTTTGAATTTAAAAAACATATTCCGTATACTCTCCCCGAAGCGAAACACGCCCCGCACTCCGACGGGAGGATTGACTTCTCGCCGCCCGCTGCTGTTACCGATGACACGTTTTTGTATCACTTTTACCTTGGTTTAAACTACGATGATGTAAAGGAAAAAATCGGGCCGAACGCGGGAACATTTTTGCTCGGTAAAATCATTTTTGCGGCGGAAGACGGAACAATACAGGAAGCGGAGTTGGCTGTTACTTACGGAACTCCCTTAACCGGTCACATGAGCGACCCCGGGGCTGTACTCCCGGCCGGGTTTACAGGGCAGACTTATTCAGAGGATTTACCTGTAAGAGACTATTACGGACGCGGTCTTTCCGATTTTTCACATCGAATCGGCAGCGTTCCGGATGGTGTCGGCATAGGCTACACCAATGCTGTTCCTCCCGGATTGAGCATTGTCGACGGGCGGCTTGTCGGCACACCGCAGACTCCCGGAAAATACATTATACTGATTGATTGCAAAAGAGAAGAATCCGACTGGCTTAACGTACCGAACGGAGATATAAGACAAACATGGAGCTATGTGTTTATTGAGATTTCGGATGCCCCAATGCTCGGGCGAATTATCGATGCCGACACAGAACCCACAATATTCGATGCACTCGAGATATTGAAGTTTTTGGTGGGAATGGACGGCGTGATAAAGGATGGCGGTCGTGAATCCCGTGCGTGGAAAGCCGCATTGATTACCGAACAGTCCCAAATAAGAGGGGAACCCGACATTTTTGATGTATTGGAAGTTTTGAAGTATTTGGTGGGGATGCCAGGCCGTGTTGAAAGTGTAGTTTAAAGAAAGGAATGGTTTCAAATGAAAATCATATTTTTGCAAGATGTACCCGGAAGCGGGAAAGCAGGTGACATTAAGGAGGTCAAGGACGGCTTTGCCCGTAATATGCTGTTCCCGAAAGGATTGGCAGTTGAGGCGACAAAAGCGAACTTGACTATGCTCCGGCAAAAGAAAGAGTCTATTCAGCATAAGAAAGATTTAGAGAAGCAGGCTGCCGAACAAACCGCAGCCCGAATCAACGGCAAAACTTTTAAGATTCCCGTTAGGGCGGGCGAGGGCGGGCGGCTTTTCGGCTCTGTGACCGCTAAGGACATCTCTGCCGCGCTTAAAAAAGAGGGCAATGACATTGACAAGCGCAAGCTGACTGTTAAAGACGACATAAAGGCGTTTGGAACATACGAAGTTGAGGCAAAATTTCAATCGGGAGTCAGCGCGAAGTTTTACATTAATGTAAGCGAGTAGAAAATTGTAGTTGTATAGAAGGGGCAAGGGTAAAAGGGTAAAAATGTTTGATATTAATCAGTCTTCATTGCCGTACAGTCTTGGTGCGGAGCAAACGGTACTCGGCACAATAATACTTGAGTCTGCCGCAATGAGCCGTGTCGCAGCATCTTTGCGACCCGAACACTTTCATGTGGGGCTGCATAATCAATTGTTCGGTGCGATGTACAATATGTTCGTCAGCAACAGCCCGATTGACCTTGTTACGGTAATCGAAAGCTCCGTCAGGGAAAAAGTTTTTGATAACCAAGACGAGGCGCGTTCGTATCTTCTTAAACTTGCCGAAGCGGTGGTCAACCCGTCCGGCATTGAGGATTATGCGCGGATTATTACCGAAAAGCATATGCTGCGTTCTTTGATGTACGCTTGCCGCGATATTTTTGATTTGGCATTGTCGGGTTCGGATAAGCCGAAACAAATTATGGACGTTGCCGAGAAGATGATATACGACCTGCGCGGCGAACGCGAGTTGGGCGGACTTGTCCCGATAAAGCCTATTATTGAAGCAAAAATAAGGGAGTTGGAGGAGGCTTGCGCCAATCCGGGGGCGAAAAATGCGGGAACTCTGCCAAGCTCTTTCTCTGATTTGGACGGTTATATATTCGGCTTAAACCCATCGGATTTAATCCTGATTGCGGGCAGACCCGGAATGGGCAAAACCTCATTTGCGTTGAATGTAGCAGTCGGCGCGGCAAAATTGCGCCAAGATAAGGAAGTTGTTATATTCTCGCTTGAAATGTCGCGGGAACAGCTTGTATCAAGGATTATCTCATCGGAAGCGCGTGTTACCACAGACCAAATGCGCAACGGGGATATTGACAACGACAGTTGGGCGAGTATAAGAGAGGGTGTAGTCGAGCTGTCACAGTTGAGAGTCTATATAGACGATACGGCGAATCTTTCAATAGGTGAAATGAAAGCTAAGCTCAGACGAATCAAGAATTTGGGGTTAGTCGTTATTGATTACCTCCAGTTAATGTCTACGGGAAGAACCGACGGCAACCGAGTACAAGAGGTAAGCGAAATAACACGTAACCTCAAACTTATGGCAAAAGACCTCAACGTCCCGGTGATTGTAGCGTCACAGCTTTCGCGCGGCCCTGAATCTCGGAGCAAAGGCGAAAAACGCCCTCAGCTTGCCGACTTGAGGGAATCGGGTTCGATTGAGCAAGATGCCGACATTGTAATGTTTCTTTACCGCGAGTTTTACTATAACCCGGAATTCGAGAAGCCGTACCTCTGCGAATGTATAATCGCGAAAAATCGCCAAGGTGAAACGGGGACAGTAAACTTACACTGGGACGGCAAGTTTACTAAATTCATCACGTTGGATTATCGGCATGAACAATAACACACTGATTGACAAAATAAAAAAGGCATTCGAGCAATATAATATGATGAGTTCCCATAAGCTTACAATTGCGTTGAGCGGCGGAGCAGACAGTGTCGCATTGCTTTTCGCAATGTCGGAGTTGCGGCAGGGGTTGGGGCTGTCGGTTTGTGCCTGTCATGTCAATCATAAATTGAGGGGGGCGGAAAGCGACAATGATGAGGCTTTTGTGCGAGATTTATGTAAAAGCCTTGGCGTAACGCTGAACGTATGCTCAATTGATGTAAAATCAAATCGAAAAAAGCATCAAAGTATTGAGGAAGCGGCACGTGAAGCAAGGTATGAGTTCTTTGAGGAGTTTTGTCATGACGGCGAAATAGCGACCGCGCATACTGCCACGGATAATGCCGAAACTGTTATTTTGAATTTGCTCCGGGGGACCGGTCTGAAAGGCTTATGCGGGATTCCGCCTGTGAGAGGGAAGATTATCAGACCGCTTATACTGTGCGAGCGGCAGGACGTGGAAGAATTTTGCAAAATCCGCAGTTTAAGCTATGTAACAGATTCTACCAACTTGTCGGAAGAATTTACCCGCAACAAAATTCGACTGTCGCTAATGCCGATTATTAAGCAAATTAACCCGTCTTTTGACAACAGTGTCTCAAAAATGTGCGAAATTTTAAGGGATGACAGCGACTTTTTGGACGAAAAGGCTTCGGATTGCGGCGATTATAGGGTAAAATACTTGAAGTCTTTGGAAAAACCGCTCCTCACCCGCATAATTATAGCCTTATTATCAAACAATAATATATCACCATCTAACATCCGAATATCGCAAATAATCGAGATTATCAAGTTAGGCCGCGGGAAAATCAACCTCGAAAAACATAAATTTGCTGTTATTGAGGACGAAAACTTGAAAATTGTTACAATTATGCAAAATTATCGTTGATTTTTTTAAAACTATGTGCTATAATGGATTGAATAAACCTCAATCACGTTGTATTTGTTCAGAAAGGGCAAGGGTGAAAATATGGTGACTAAGGAGAAGCTTCTGTACAATCAGCACAGTAAAGCTCAAATAGCCGAAGCTGTAAAACGTGTCGGCGCAGAGATTACAAATGACTATGCGGGGAAAAATCCGCTTATTATCGGAATCTTAAAAGGCTCGTTTATATTCATGGCTGATTTAGTCCGTGAGATTGACCTGTCGTGTCAGGTTGACTTTATGGTTGTAAAGTCATACGGCGGAGGGACTGTCAGTTCGGGGTATGTGCGGATTGTCAAGGACATTGACACGGTTATCGAAGACAGAGACGTGATAATAGTCGAGGACATTCTCGACACGGCAAACACGTTGCAAAATGTATGCGATGTATTGCTGTCGCGAAAGCCACGTTCACTTAAAGTCTGTGTTTTTTTGAATAAAAGAAAAAACAGAAAAATTCAGTTTGATGCCGATTATGAATGTTTTGAAATAGAAGACGAGTTTGTAGTCGGTTACGGGTTGGATTATGCAGAAAAATACAGGAATTTGCCTTATTTGGCTGTGCTTAAAGAGGCTTTTGAACATGGAAGCTCTGAAGAACAATAAATCTTAAGTTGTGCGAAAAACGCACTTTCATGGCGTGTCGATGCCGGAGAGGAATGGTATAAAAATGCATAAAGGGTTAAGAGGATTTACAGTTTACATTTTAATAATAATGGTGCTTGTCTCATTGCTTTATTTTGGGGTAAGGAGCTTTTCGGACTCAAATGAGCCAACAACGGATAAGCCTTCTTTTTCGGATGTAATGCTGCATTTCGACAATTATGAGGTGTCGTGGTATAAATTCAATTTGGGTAATGCGAAACTTGAGTATCGATTGCGAACCGACCCCGTTGGTGAATCAAGGTTTTACACTGTTCCTTTTCAGGCTTTGTTTATCTCGCACACACAGGATTACAGGCAGGAGTATAATGAATTTCACTCCGACAAATTACAGCAGGATTTTATACCTGTAAGCGATAATTCGTTTTGGACAAATTTTTTCCCATATCTTTTGTTGCTCGCTATTATGATTGGATTTACCTTTATAATCATGAGGCAGACTACAGGCGGGGGGAGAATGACGACCTTTTCAAGGGCGAATACTCGGCATCAACCCATATCGGGGAAGAAAATCACTTTTGAAGATGTCGCAGGGGCAGATGAAGAAAAAGAGGAACTCGAAGAGATAGTCGATTTCCTTAAAAATCCGAAAAAATATCAAGAAATCGGCGCGCGGATCCCTAAGGGCGTGTTGCTTGTCGGCCCGCCCGGTACAGGTAAGACTTTGCTTGCAAAGGCTGTCGCGGGTGAAGCAGATGTGCCTTTCTTCTCAATAAGCGGTTCTGACTTTGTGGAAATGTTTGTAGGCGTTGGTGCATCGCGCGTTCGTGACTTGTTTGAGCAGGCGAAAAAGCGTACTCCGTCGATTATTTTCATTGACGAGATTGATGCGGTGGGTCGGCACAGAGGTGCGGGATTGGGCGGCGGTCACGATGAGCGGGAGCAGACGCTTAATCAGTTGCTCGTGGAAATGGACGGGTTCGCCGAAAATGAAGGTATAATCATTATTGCGGCGACTAACAGGCGGGATATACTCGACCCGGCATTGTTGCGACCCGGGCGGTTTGACAGACAGATTGTGGTCAACTACCCGGATATAAAAGGACGCGAGGAAATACTTGTTGTCCACACGCGCAACAAGAATTTGTCGCCTGATGTAAGCCTCCCTGTTATTGCAAAGTCTACGGCGGGATTCACAGGGGCGGATTTGGAAAACTTGGTCAATGAGGCGGCTTTGCTCGCCGCACGTGCTAACAAGAAAGCAATTACAGGCAAGGATATTGAGGAGGCGACCGTCAAAGTAGTCGCAGGGCCGGAAAAGAAGTCGCGGGTTGTCACCGAAAAGGAACGCAAGCTGACCGCTTTCCACGAAGCGGGACACGCGCTTTGCACTTACTGTTGCGATACTCAGGATAAGGTGCATATGGTGACGATTATCCCGAGGGGAACTGCGGGAGGATTTACCATGTCGCTCCCCGAACAGGATAAAAACTATATCAGTAAAAAAGAGTTTGAGGAGGATATTGTTGTTTTGCTTGGCGGACGTGTCGCCGAGAGGTTAGTCCTTGATGATATTTCTACCGGGGCATCAAGCGATATTAATCGTGCGACCTCGATTGCGAGGAATATGGTAACGCGATACGGGTTTTCGGAAAAGTTAGGGCCGATAGTCTACGGGCATGAAAATCCCGAGGTGTTTCTCGGACGGGATTATTCACAGGGACGCAATTATTCCGAAAATGTTGCCGCAGAAATAGACGGCGAGATTCGCAGGATTATCGAAGTCGGCTATGAAAAGGCAAAAGAGATTGTCACCGATAATATGGATAAGCTGAATATTATCGCCGAATATCTCATGGTGCATGAAAAAATCGACGGCGAGGACTTTGATAAGCTGATGAAAGGCGAGCTTGAGTGGGTTAAAGAAAAAAAATCGTCAGAAACTGAAAATTTTGAGCAATAGGTATTGACAATTGATTATTAATGTGTTATAATGTCGGTTAGTGGCTGATATTTGTTGGTTACTAACCGATTAAGCCGGTGTGATGGAATTGGCAGACGTGCTGGATTCAAAATCCAGTCCCAGTTAATGGGGTGTGGGTTCGACCCCCACCACCGGTATAAACACATAAACCCCGCTGTATGGATTTACCATACAGCGGGGTTTCACTTAGAACCTGTCCCAACACACTAAAAAGCACCCCTCATAAGGAGTGCTTTTTAATAAAAACAACTCTTTCTGTAAGCCGAGTTTTGTCGCGTATAATCATTTATCTTGCCGTATTGTCGCCAACACGGTCATGCCGCCTTAATCGCGGAGCTTCGAGCAAAAGCTTTGTCCCGCGAGCCTTATTCGGCGTTGCATCGGATAGGGTTTACATGGCAGTAACGTCTCCGTTACCCCGGTGAGCTTTTACCTCGCCTTTCCACCTGTACTCTTTAGAAGAGTAGTCTGTTTCTGTTGCACTCGCCCTATAGTCGCCTACGGCTGCCGTTAGCAGCTATCCCGCTCTGTGATGCTCGGACTTTCCTCACGCTTCGGCATATGCAAAAACGCGCGATTATACAAAAAAGTTGCACTATTATTATAACACAGATTTTGGCGTTTTGCAAAAATAAAAAAATTTTTTTATTTTTTTTCAAAAAACTATTGACAACGCGACAAAAACGTGTTAAACTGCGTTTAGCACTCTAACGCTTTGAGTGCTAAACGTGGAAAGGGCAAGGGTAAAAGATTGGGAAGACTCTGCGTAAATGCGGAAATCGAAACTTTTATAATAAGCTTGTGCAGAAAGGGCAAGGATAAAAGATTGGGAAAACTCTGCGTAAATGCGGAAATCGAAACTTTTATAATAAGCTTGTGCAGAAAGGGCAAGGGTAAAAGGTATGAGCGAGCGTAGTTTTAAGGTTTTGGAAGCGATTATCGATGAGTATATCAAAAGCGGCGAACCGATTGGCTCGAAACTCCTCGCAAAAAAGCTCAATTTCCCGGTATCGCCCGCTACAATCCGAAACGAGATGGCATCACTGGAAACGCAAGGGTATCTCGACCACCCGCACACCTCGGCGGGGAGGATTCCGACAGTCAAAGGCTACAGACTTTATATTGAAAGGCTGATTCCCGAAAGCAGCCTGACGTTGTCTGACAACGACAGATATGTTATTGACTCTGCCGTACGCAACATTTGCGGCGATTCCGACGAGATGATTATCGAGAATGCATCACACGCACTTGCGGAATTGACAAAGTGTGCAGTGGTGTCAACAAGCAATATAAGTCGTTTCTCGGTGATTACAAAGGTGGAAGTGATTCCCGCGGGCAAACGGGTATATGTGCTTTTGCTTGTGACTTCGGGCGGCGGAGTAAAAAACAAAGCTTGCAGATTGTCGTTTGATTTAAGTGAGGAGCAGTTGGAATTTTTTACAAAGTTTGCCAACGAGAATTTATCCGGGATTAACCTGAGGAATGTTTCACAGGAATATATCGAGAAAATCGGCGTTGCATTAGGCAGCTATATGGTTTCGCTCTCGCCGCTTTTGAAAGCAGTGGCAGACATTTCGGGGGAAATGACAACCGACAAGGTCAAGTTTGAAGGGGAAAGCAACCTAATCGCTTTTGAAGACTTGCAAAAACAGGAAATACTGTCAATCCTTAAAAACAGGAATGCGTTTACAGAACTGCTCGACAATGCTTTTTCGGGAATCAACGTAATATTCGGGCAGGAAAAAGGGGAAAATGAAAAGAATGACACATTCACAATATCTAATTCGGGATTAATTGCAGGGAACTTCCGAAAAGGGGAGCAAACTGCGGGGAGCTTCGGAGTAATCGGCCCTATGAGGCTCGACTATAAAAAGTTAATCCCTTATATAGAATATTTCGCGGATGAGGTTACGCGCATACTCTCGGAAACCGAGGATAATCAAGAATGAAATCGTACAAGGAAGGGCAAGGGTAAAAAGTTTGAAAGTAAACCTGCGTAAGTGCGGAAAACGAAACTTTCATAAATTATTTGTGCAGAAAGGGCAAGGGTAAAACAATGGGTAAGAAGAAGAAGACAGAAGAACTCCAAGAGAGCGAGGTTAAGGAGGCTGAAGTTCTTGAAGAGAATCAAACGGAGCAATCGGAATTAAACGAGGTTGATACTCTGAAAGACAGGCTTTTGCGGCAAACGGCGGAATACGACAACTACCGCAAACGTACCGCAAAGGAACGGCTTGAACTCGTACCGGAAATAACAGCCGGGAACATCGCCGAGTTTTTGCCGGTAATAGACAACATTGAACGCGCATTACAGGCGGAATGCTCCGACGAGAATTACAAAAAAGGCATCGAAATGATATACGGCAGTTTTATGCAGGCACTGCAAAACCTCGGAGTTGAGGAGATTGCTTCGGAAGCGGAAACTTTTGAGCCGTCAATCCACCAAGCAGTACAGCATATTGAGCATGAAACGCTCGAAAGCGGAAAAATCGCGGAAGTGTTCCAAAAAGGTTACAAAATAGGCAATAGGATTATCAGATTTGCAATGGTAAGCATAGTAAAGTAAGAGTTGGGAAAACGAATCCCGGTAGGTGCGAAAACGAATCCCGGTAGGTGGGAAAACGAATTTTTATAGCACGATAGTGCAGAAAGGGAAAGGGTAAAACAATGGCTAAAATTATTGGTATTGATTTAGGCACAACAAATTCATGCGTTTCGGTTATTGAAGGAGGAGAGGCAATTGTAATCGCAAATGCAGAAGGCTCACGTACTACGCCGTCAGTCGTGGCGTTCACTAAAGACGGCGAAAGATTGGTGGGACAACTCGCCAAGAACCAGTCGGTAACTAACCCCGACAAAACAATCATGTCGATTAAAAGAAAAATGGGTACAGACCACAAGGTAGACATTGACGGCAAAAAATACACTCCGCAGGAAATTTCCGCAATGATTCTGCAAAAACTCAAAACCGATGCCGAAGCATATTTGGGTACAAAGGTAACGGACGCGGTTATAACCGTTCCCGCTTATTTTACCGATGCGCAAAGACAAGCGACAAAGGATGCGGGGCAGATTACCGGGCTGAACGTAAAGCGGATTATCAACGAGCCGACAGCTGCCGCACTTTCCTACGGATTAGACAAAGACCACGAGCAAAACATTGTGGTGTATGACTTAGGGGGAGGAACATTCGACGTTTCCGTAATAGAAATGGGAGACGGAATCCAAAAGGTTCTCGCCACTGCAGGAAACAATAATCTCGGTGGGGACGACTTTGACAAGAGGATTATCGACTTCCTCGCAAACGAGTTTAAAAAGTCAAGCGGAGTTGATTTAAGCAAAGACAGTATTGCAATGCAACGGCTGAAAGATGAAGCGGAAAAAGCAAAGATAGCACTGTCATCGTCCGCAAGCGTAAATGTCAACATTCCGTATATCACAGCAGATGCAAGCGGGCCGAAACACCTGAGCGTCGATGTTTCTCGGGCAAAGTTCAACGAATTAACCGCTGATTTGGTTGAAAAGACTATGCAGCCTTTAAAACAAGCACTGTCTGATTCCGGTCTTTCGGCAAACGAAATTCACAAAGTTTTGTTAGTCGGCGGTTCTACAAGAATCCCCGCCGTGCAAGAAGCGGTTAAAAGCTTCCTCGGGAAAGAGCCGTTTAAGGGAATCAACCCGGATGAATGCGTGGCAATGGGTGCAGCAATCCAAGGTGGTATCCTCAATCAAGAATTGGGCGGCGACCTGCTTTTGCTTGACGTTACACCGCTCTCACTCGGGATTGAAACCCTCGGCGGCGTATGCACGAAAATGATTGAGCGCAATACCACAATCCCTTGCAAAAAATCGCAGGTATATTCAACTGCGGCAGATAATCAGCCGAGCGTAGATATTGTAGTTTTGCAAGGTGAACGCGAATTTGCAAAAGATAATAAACTTATAGGCAACTTCCGCCTTGACGGGATTGCACCCGCACCACGCGGAATCCCGCAGATTGAAGTCAGCTTTGATATTGATGCAAACGGTATAGTCAATGTTTCCGCCAAGGATTTGGGAACAGGCAAATCACAAAACATCTCAATTACCGCCTCGACTAACATGAGCAAGGAAGATATTGACAAAGCAGTCAAAAATGCAGAAGCGTTTGCGGAGGAAGATAAAAAACGCAAAGAAGAAGTTGAAGCGCGCAATGACGCAGACCAAACCGTTTTCCAAATTGAAAAGTCGATTGCCGATTTCGGCGATAAAGTCACCGATGATGATAAAGCTAAAATCAACCCATTGCTTGATGCATTAAAAGAATCGCTTAAAGGTGATGACATTGAAAAGATTAAGACTGCAAAAGAAGATTTAATGAAAGAAGCGCAAACTGTTTTCGGAAGGATTTATCAAGAACAAGGTCAACAGGCTCAAGAAGCCGGCGCAGCACAAGCGGAATCGTCACAATATGCAAACGAAGCACCCACACCCGATAATGTAGTAGATGCGGATTTCACAGAATAAGTTACCCTGTCGGCAACCTCCCTCATTTGAGGGAGGTGTCCCGCAGGAAAGTATTGCGAAAGGGCAAGGGTGAATTAAAGTTTGAAAATAAATCCACGTAAGTGCGTAAACAAAGCTTACATGGTGCATTTGTGCAGAAAGGGCAAGGGTAAATAAATGGCAGACAAAAAAGATTATTATGAGACATTAGGGCTGAAAAAGGGAGCGAGCGATGACGAAATAAAGAAAGCATTCCGCGAAAAGGCAAAACAATTCCACCCCGACTTAAACCCCGACAACCCGGATGCGGAACTCAAGTTTAAGGAAGTCAACGAGGCAAACGAGGTATTGTCAAACCCCGAAAAACGCCAAAAGTATGACTCGTTTGGTCATGCGGGAGTAGACCCGTCCTACGGCGGAGGGGGCTACGGCGGATTCAGCGGGTTCGGCGGCGGATTTGAAAGCGGCGGAATCAATATTGATTTGGGCGATATATTTGACAATCTTTTCGGCGGAGGAAGCGGTGGATTCAGAAGCAATGCAGCCAATCCCAACGTCCCGCGACAAGGGGCAGATATTTCAATAAACCTCGATATAGGTTTTATGGAAGCCTGCAAAGGTGTAAGCCACGAAATTGAAGTCAACCGCCAAGAACCCTGCGACACTTGCAGCGGTTCGGGTGCAAAACCGGGGACTTCTTCTAAAACTTGCGGCGAATGCTCGGGAACGGGGCGTGTCCGATTCCAACAACGGACGCTTTTCGGAATATCGCAGAGTACAAGAGCCTGCTCACATTGTGCCGGAAAAGGTAAGGTTATTGAATCGCCTTGCGTGAGTTGCTCGGGTCAGGGGAAAGTCAACAAGAAGAAAAAAATCACCGTCGGTGTTCCCGCAGGAATAGACAACGGTCAGATTTTATGTGTCCGCGGTGAGGGCCATATCGGAGTAAACGGCGGGGGCAGAGGCGCCCTCAATGCCCGCATTTCAGTAAGGCGCGACCCGATTTTCAAGCGCGAGGGGTTTGATGTTCACTGTGAAGTTCCGCTTACTTACTCGCAGGCGGCATTAGGCGCGGAAATAGAAGTCCCCACAATTGACGGCGCAGTAAAGCTGACAATCCCCGAGGGGACTCAACCGGATACGGTATTCCGCTTGAGAGGAAAAGGGATTCAACGACTCAGACGTGAGGGGCGCGGCGATGAAATGGTAAAAGCGACAATTGAGATTCCCAAAAACTTGACTAAACAGCAAAAAGAGCTCCTTCGCCAGTTGGATAACTCATTTACAACCAAAAACTTCGCCAAGAGAGAAAGCTTTTTTGAGAGATTGAAGAAGAAGTTTTAGAAAAATATAGCCGTTCCGATTAAAACCGGAACGGCTATATTCTCTTATTTCATGATGACATCGGCATTTACCTCGGCGTTACTGTTAGCGGGTTCATTTTCGATGGGCGGCTTTACGGCAGAATACCCTGCGGTACGGGAGCTGCTTTGCGCCGTAGTGACAATCGGCGAGGGTGTTTCTTCGTTTAGCGGGGGGAATCCGACTACACCTGCCGATGTTTGAGCCGTTGCCCCGGTGACTGTTTGAGTAGTTGCCGGGTCAGAGGAGTTGGTTGGTATTTGAGATGTTGTTTCGATTAATGTCTCCGCATTGACGGATTGTGGGTTTGTTTCCATTAGCGGTTCGTCCAACGGTTCGTCACCCGTACCGATTACTCCTTCGTCTTTTGTCCCAATTGATTGTGTGGATTTTGTTTGGACATTATCCGTGTTGATGCCGTCTTTTAGCGGCAGGTCTTGATTATCCGTGTGGAAGTAACTCTCATCGACTGTTTTAATTTCGCCGGGATAATGCGGAATTGTGCTGTGCGAAACTTGAATGTTTGTTCCGTTTATTACTCCGTTGCTGTTACTGAATGTCACCCAGTCAATCCTCCCGCAATTGGGGCATACAATTTTGTCAGTGCTGAGAACCCATGTGTCAGTCCCGTCAACTCTGACTAATTCCACCTGCGTTTGCTCAAACCCGGTTATTACTTTTTGAGTACAGTGAAAGCCGAAACCGTCCGTCCACAGTATAGTGTTGTTGCTCGCTGTTATTGTTGTTACAAGTACCAATAAAGCCGCCGAGATTACAATCGCCAAAATAACTTTCCTCATCTTTTTACCCATACCCTTTCTGCACAAGCACGCTCCATGAATAAGCCTGTCAAGCGGACTGCTTATCGGCGAAGCCGATGACACCTCCGCTATTATTCAAACTTTTACTAAATAATGTAAATATTATATACAGAAAAAGGTGATATATTCATTATTTTGGAAATTTTTTCTTTTCTATTATTATAGTCGATTAACTTAAGAATCACTAAATCTTTGTGGAAAATTTTTCGCCATACTGCGTTGAATTTTGCTTAAATATCAGCGGATATTCGCACAAAATTCGCCTTGTCTGACGAAAAATCTTCACGCAAATCTTCAAGCACTTCTTAAGTTAAACGACTATATCTGTTATTACATTGCCTTTATCGCACCTTTAATCAGCCCTTTAAACATCGGTGCGGACAAATCCGCTGCTTCCATTACCTCATCGTGTGTCAACGGATTATCGGACAAGCCGCAAGCGAGATTAGAAATACAGGAAATGCCGCAAACCCTCATTCCCGCATGATTGGCAACCATTGCCTCACAAGCGGTACTCATGCCGACAGCATCCACGCCAAGTTTGCTCAGCATTTTTACTTCGGCGGGCGTTTCAAAATTAGGGCCGGTAGTCTGAGCGTATACACCTTCCCTCAGTTTGATTCCCAATGACTCTGCTGTTGCGCGTATAATCCTATTCAGCTCTTTGTCATAAACCGCGCTCATATCCGGGAATCTCAAGCCGAACTCGTCCAAATTCGCGCCAATCAGGGGACTCGGCACAAAAGTGCTTATATGGTCGGTAATCAGCATGAACTCACCCGCACCGAAGCTGATTCCACCCGCGGCATTTGTCAAAAACAGGATTTCCGCCCCAAGCTTCTTCATAAGCCGAACGGGCAACACAGTATCCTGCATTGAATAACCCTCATAAAAATGCACTCTCCCTTGCATGATTACAACAGGGACTTCACCTACATATCCGAAAACGAATCGCCCTTTATGCCCCAATACAGTCGATTGCGGGAAGCTGTCTATTTCGGAATAGTCAATTGTTTTAACAACTTCGATTTCATCGGCAAGCGCACCCAGTCCCGAACCGAGTATAAGCGCGACTTTCGGAATAAATTCCCCCGTTTTACCTTTTACGCTTCCATAGCAGTGATTTAACTTTTCTTGCGGTGTCATATTTACGACCATGCCGCCCCACCTTGCATAGGCATGGTGGTTCGTCCTTTCTTATTTTTCAAACTTTTACCTATCATCTCTTTACCCATTCCCTTTCTACAAAAACAAAAGTATACCCAAAAAGTGGCATACAGCGCCAAGGTTTACAAACAAGTGCCACACCATGTGGAAAAAGCGTTTTTCCTTTTTCCTGTAGAAAAATGTCCCCGCTGAGTAAAAAATTCCGCCGCCGAGAAGCAGTAACTGCATTCCGAGGCTTGCATTGCGGATAAGCAACGGAAGCACAAACACGACTGACCACCCCATTACAAGGTAAATCGTAAGCGATAACTTCGGAATCCTCCGCCTTACGAGGGACTTGTATAAAACGCCGAAAATCACCATTGCCCACTGAAGTGCTGCAACCAAAATCCCTTGCCACCCGCCGATTACCGATAAGCAAATAGGCGTATACGTCCCCGCAATCGCAACGTAAATAAAAATATGGTCAAGGATTTGCATAACCTGCTTTTGTCGAGTTTTACCCGATGTAGCATGGTAAAGCGCGGACGCCGAGAACATCATAAAAAGCGAACACATGAAAATTGATGTACCCACAGCCGCCAAAATCCCACGCTGAACATAAGCGTAAATCGCAGTCGGGGAAATTCCGCCGAGTGCCGTAAGCGCGGCAATTCCATGGCTCACCGCGTTCCCGACTTCTTCAGCGGGAGTGTAGCCCCTTTGAGGGCGAACTATTCTTATTTTTCCCATAGTTTTACCCTTGTCCTTTCTGCACAAGCGGAATTTAATAGCTTCGTTTTCCCATTCACCGATGATTTACTTTCAAAGTTTTACCCTTGCCCTTTCTGCACAAGTAAGCTTGAAAGTTTCGTTTTCCCATTCACCGATGATTTACTTTCAAGGTTTTACCCTTGCCCTTTCTACACAAGCGGAATTTAATAGCTTCGTTTTCCCATTTACCGATGATTTACTTTCAAGGTTTTACCCTTGCCCTTTCTGCACAAGTAAGCTTGAAAGTTTCGTTTTCCCATTCACCGATGATTTACTTTCAAGGTTTTGCCCTTGTCCTTTCTACACAAGCGGAATTTAGTCCCTTATTATAACTGCGCGTTCAGTGAACTCCTTGCCGCATATTTGCTTCTTTTCAAACGCCAACCCGTATATATTTGTACAGCGGTCTTCGAGTAATGCCTGCCTTTTTGCGTTTTCTCCGGTTTTCATTAATGCGGCTAACGATGTGTCTATAGGTAGTTTACACTGTTTAGTCAGCATTTCACTGCCTTTACCGTTCATAGCTAAAACCCTCACGTACTGCGGTTTAAGCTTAACATCACCGCTTGTAATCCCGAGGAAACAGCAAAGTACTGCCCGGCGAATCCGCGCCATTGTGTACCGCTTTGTCTTTGACAAAAAGTGTAGCTCGGATAAACTCCGCGCCGCCCTTGCCGCTTTGAATATCCTGTTTTCAAGCCCGCCGCCGACATTTGGCGCTCGTCTTATCTCCTTGGCACTCATCATTCGGATTTTTGCAAGAATAGCAGTTTCGAGCCGATTTATATCCGCAATATCGCAAGAATCGCCGCTTTCAAGCATAGTCTTTCTGATTTGCGAGGCACACAATAGACCTCCCCGGTCTTCAATATGCTCATCATGCCCCGCACCGATACGCTTGACTGTAAACGGCTTTATGCTTGAACCCGACTCGTTTAACGCTTTAATATATTCGACAGCCAAAGTGTTGTTCGGGTGAGTCAACACATCGACTACATCATCGGTATAGTATTCCTCAACTGCCGATTGAAGCGCGGCGGGGTAGCTTTTCCCGTATTTCATCGCGGTAAAAAATTCATCGGTCGTCTGCGCGTAATGCACGGCTCCCGCAGCCTCTTCAATCAATTCGACTTTACCGCACTCGCTCCCGAAACTAAGCAACTCTACTACACCGAGGGAGTTAAGCAAAGTCACTGCCCCCGATGCAAACTGTTCCGCACTTGACAGCGCGAACGCAATCGGCAACTCAATTACTAAATCAGCCCCGTTTTGTAATGCCGTTTCCGCACGCTTATGCTTGGGAATAATTGCTATGTCCCCGCGCTGAGTAAAGTTGCCGCTCATCACGATTACTATATGGGTCGCCCCGGTAATCCTGCGCGTTTCCTCAATATGGTATCTATGCCCGCTGTGGAACGGGTTGTACTCTGCTATAATTGCCGCCGTTTTCATGATTATGACCATGCCTTCCTGAGACACAAAGCCTCCATGAATAAGCCTGTCAAGCGGACTGCTCACCGGCGAGCGAGATTCTAAACAGGCTCTTATACAGTATAACAGATATTTTTGCTTTTGGCAAGCAGATACAATTATTTTTAAAATTTTTT
>WRLX01000008.1 GCA_009777415.1 Oscillospiraceae bacterium | reverse complement strand
CGCAGTTCGGCGGACAGAGATTCGGTGAAATGGAGGTTTGGGCATTAGAGGCATACGGTGCGGCCTACACCTTACAGGAAATTCTTACTGTTAAATCCGATGATATTGTCGGTCGTGTAAAAACCTATGAGGCGATTGTAAAGGGTGACAAGATTCCGAAGGCGGGCGTTCCCGAAAGCTTTAAGGTTCTTATAAAAGAATTGCAGTCATTGGGGCTTAATATAAAAGTGCTTGACGAAAGCTCGAACGAGATTGACTTAAAACAGACCTTTGACGAAGAAGACGATGTAGGAATTGTTAATGCGGATGATTTCGACTATGTAGCCGATGAGGCGGAGCTTGAAGAGGCTTATATTACCGGCGATGTTGAAGGCAGTGACTTTTTTGCGGAAGACGATGACGAAGATGACGAAGATTTGGACGAGGATTTAGGCGACGAAGCGGAAGACGAGGTATATGACGATGATGAAGATGAGCAAGGTGACTAATCCCTGTGAACACAGCTTCTGACAGTAATTCCAATTAAAAAAACGGAGGTAATATGGCTACTGCATTTGATTCAATGAAAATCGGACTGGCTTCGCCGAAGCAGATTCGCACTTGGAGTTACGGCGTGGTTGAACGCCCCGAGACTATAAATTACCGAACCCAAAAGCCGGAAAAGGATGGGCTGTTTTGTGAACGCATTTTCGGGCCTCAAAAGGACTGGGAATGTAATTGCGGCAAATATAAGCGGATTCGCTTTAAGGGGAAAATCTGCGAGCGTTGCGGCGTGGAAGTCACCCGTAATAAAGTCCGCCGCGAGAGAATGGGGCATATTGAGCTTGCCGCCCCGGTTTCGCATATTTGGTATTTTAAAGGAACTCCGTCGAGAATAGGGCAGGTGCTTGACATCTCCCCGAAACGCCTTGAGGAGGTATTGTACTTCACCAAGTATGTCGTCATAGATAAAGGTGAGACCTCTTATGCAAAGGGTCAGCTTCTTTCTGAAAAAGAATTTATGGATGCAAAGGAAAAATACAGGGAAGACGATGCATTCTTTGCAAAAATGGGTGCCGAATCAATTAAGGAACTCCTTACCGAGTATGGCACTTATCGTTACGATTACTATATTACAGAACACATTGACGACTTTTCAAAGATTACCGGGCTGACTAAAATGGAAATAGAAGACTATTTGGCAAAACGGTACAGAGTTGTCACCTTTTTTCCGGAGGGGATTACCGAGGATACAGGTTACACTAAAGAAGAAGTCAATTTTGCGGAGGGGGAAATAATTACCCGCAAGCGTTATGAAGACATAATAGTCCCTCTTAATATTAAACGCAGAAAAAATGGCTATAAAATAATCGAAACGACAACGGGTTCAGAGTATATCGAGGCACTTTTTGAGCAAAATGACGAGCATCCGTTAGCCGAAAAGCACCCGCGCGAAAACTGGATTAATAATTTATCGTGGGCAGCCGATGAGCTTAAAGAGCAGTTGCAAAGCACTACACAAGGGCAAAAACGGTTAAAGTTGCTTAAAAGGCTTGATGTTGTCGAAGCATTCAGGAAGGGCGATGCTTGCCCCGAATGGATGGCACTTGATGTTATTCCCGTTATACCGCCCGATATTCGTCCGATGGTTCTGCTTGACGGGGGGCGTTTTGCGACCTCGGATTTGAACGACCTGTATCGGCGCGTAATCAACAGGAACAATCGTCTTTACAAGATGATTGAGCTTAGAGCGCCGGAAATAATCATAAGAAACGAAAAGCGTATGCTGCAGGAAGCGGTGGACGCACTGATTGACAACGGCAGACACGGCAGACCTGTTACCGGGCCGTCCAACCGTCCTCTTAAATCGCTGTCGGATATGCTTAAGGGTAAGCAGGGGCGATTCCGCCAAAACCTGTTGGGGAAACGTGTTGACTATTCGGGACGTTCGGTTATAGTTGTGGGCCCGGATTTGAAAATGGACCAGTGCGGTTTGCCTAAGGAAATGGCTATTGAGCTTTTTAAACCTTTTGTAATGAGGGAGCTTGTTGAACGCGGCTTGTCCAACAATATAAAAAGCGCGCGCAAAATGGTTGAACGCGCAAAGGACGAAGTGTGGGATGTCCTTGAGGAAGTCATTGAAGACCACCCCGTACTGCTCAATCGCGCACCTACGCTGCACAGGCTCGGAATACAAGCCTTCTCCCCGGTACTTGTTGAGGGTCGCGCATTGAAACTGCACCCGTTAGTCTGTACTGCGTATAACGCCGACTTTGACGGCGACCAAATGGCAGTTCATCTGCCTCTCTCGGATGAGGCGCGACATGAGGCGAAAAGCTTAATGCTCGCGGCGAAAAACCTGTTGAAACCATCGGATGGTCGCCCGGTAGCCGTGCCTACTCAGGACATGGTTCTCGGTTCGTACTACTTGACCCTTTCTAAGAATGGGGAAAAAGGCGAAGGCAAAGTATTCCGCGACTTTAATGAGGCGTTGATGGCGTTCCAAAACGATATTATATCGTTGCACGCTAAAATAAAAGTTCAAGTCAAGAGCGTTGATTCCAAAACGGGTGAGCTGATAAGCAGAGGGCTTATTGAGACTACTCCGGGCAAGATTATTTTTAACGAGCATATTCCGCAAGATTTAGGATACGTTGACAGAAGTGACCCCGCCCATGAATTAGAGCTTGAAATCAACTTTAAGGTCGGTAAAAATCAATTGGGGAAAATTATCGACAGGTGCATTAAAATTCACGGAACGGCGAGGACGGCAAAGGTTCTTGATAAAATAAAGGCATTGGGATTCAAGTATTCCACAAAAGCCGCGATAACAGTTGCAGTGTGTGATGCGTTTATTCCGCCGGTTAAAAAGGAAATTCTCGCTGATGCCGATAATAAAGTGGACGATATTAACGATTATTTTAACCAAGGCTTAATCTCAAATGCCGAACGTAAAGACGCTATACTCGGAATATGGAACGATGCTACGAGCGAGGTTTCAAACGCGCTTATAGACAATCTCGATGAGTTTAATCCAATTTATATGATGGCGGACTCGGGTGCGAGGGGAAGTATTAACCAAATTCGTCAGCTTGCGGGAATGCGCGGGCTTATCGCAAATACCTCGGGTGAAACCATTGAAATCCCGATTCGCTCTAATTACCGCGAGGGACTTAACATTCTTGAATACTTTATTTCGTCGCGCGGCGCACGTAAGGGATTGGCAGATACCGCGCTGAGAACCGCCGACTCGGGTTATTTGACACGTCGTCTTGTTGACGTTTCGCAGGAAGTTATTATAAGAGAAGAAAACTGCGGCACCGAAAAAGGCATTGAGGTTTACGAAATACGCGAGGGTAAAGAGCTTATTGAGCCGCTTGAGGAAAGACTTCTCGGCAGGTTCTTGGTCGATGATGTGGTTGACAATGACGGGAATATCGTTGTTGCAAATGACAGACTTATTACCGATGAAGATGCAAAAGTTATTAAAGATACCCTTGCGGCATTGGGAAGAGAGACCGTAAAGATTCGCTCGGTTCTCACCTGTGAGGCGGAGCATGGAGTCTGCGCTAAATGCTACGGTGCATCACTTGCGGACGGGAAACCGATTAACAAAGGTGAGGCAGTCGGCATTATTGCGGCACAATCCATCGGTGAACCGGGTACGCAGCTCACAATGAGAACATTCCAGGTTGGCGGAATCGTTTCGGCGGATGATATTACGCAAGGTTTGCCGCGTGTTGAGGAGCTTTTTGAAAGCCGCCGCCCGAAATCCAGTGCGATTATGACTGAGATTTCCGGTGAGGTTAAATTTGAGGAAATTAAGAAAACCCGCCATGTCACGGTGACAACCGATGAAGGCGAGTCAAAGAGCTATTCCGCGCCTTTCGGCTACCGCTTAAAGGTAGAAGAGGGCGAACGGGTAGAGGCGGGTGACCCGCTTACCGAGGGAAGCCTTAATCCGCACGATGTCCTTGCAGTCAAAGGTGAGCAAGCGGTTCAAAATTATATAATCGCAGAGGTTCAAAAGGTTTACCGATTGCAGGGGGTTGACATCAACGATAAGCACATTGAAGTAATTGTAAGGCAGATGATGCGCAAGGTTAAGGTTGAATCACCGGGGGACAGCTATCTGTTGCCCAATTCAAATGTGGATAAGGGCGAAATAAACAAAATCTTCTCCGAGCTTAATAAGCGTAAAGCGGATGGTGAAATTGTCGAATACCCGACCTACAGTCCGATGCTTTTGGGAATTACGAAAGCATCGTTGGCAACCGACAGCTTTTTGTCTGCGGCATCTTTCCAAGAAACAACTCGTGTGTTGACCGAGGCGGCAATCCACGGCAAGGTTGACCCGCTAATCGGGTTGAAAGAAAACGTAATAATCGGTAAACTGATTCCTGCGGGGACAGGTATGACTTATAATTAGACAGTAAAATCGCCGCGTTGAGGTTCGCGGACAGGTCTGTTAGTTAATAATTTACAGTTATCATGGTGAATAGTAATTAAAATTACGGCATTTTGCTGAAATTTGCGATAACTGCTTGACTTTTACCGTTTTTCGGTATACAATCATATGATATGTACAAATTATGTATATATGAGAGCCGGATTAGGTTCTGAAATTTAAAGAAAGGAGCGAAAAAAATTGCCGACTTTAAACCAATTAGTCAGGAAAGGGCGCGAAGTGTCCGAGAAGAAGTCAAAGTCACCTGCTCTCCAAAAAGGGCTTAATACCCTTAAAAAAGCAGCGACTGACCAGTCTTCGCCGCAAAAACGCGGAGTATGCACCGCTGTAAGAACTCATACCCCGAAAAAGCCAAATTCTGCAATGAGAAAAATTGCGAGAGTACGCTTGTCTAACGGAATTGAAGTTACCGCCTATATTCCGGGAATAGGACATAAACTTCAAGAGCATAGCGTGGTTCTTATCAGGGGCGGACGTGTTAAGGATTTGCCCGGTGTACGCTATCACATTGTACGCGGAACACTTGACGCACAAGGCGTTGACGGCAGAATGCAGTCAAGGTCAAAGTATGGGGCGAAACGCCCGAAAAAAGGTAAGTAAAGTTGATGTTTTAACCGCAGCAAAGCTGTAGAGATTTATATATATTCTCTGCATATTGCGGGAGTAAAGTAACTTTCGAGTACCGATGAATTCAATGCAAGGCGAGCGTTTGGGCTTTGTCCTTGAAAACGCAGTTATTGCAAATTTTTTGAAGGAGGGAAGAAAAGTGCCGAGAAGAGGTAATGTACCAAAGCGTGAAGTTTTACCCGACCCGATGTACGGTTCGCAATTGGTGACAAGGCTCATCAATAACATCATGCTTGACGGCAAAAAGGGAGTCGCCCAGAAAATTGTTTACGGAGCGTTTGATATTGTAAACGAAAAAACGGGGAAAGACTCGCTTGAAATGTTTGAACAGGCGTTGGATAATATTAAACCGCGTCTGGAAGTTAAAGCGCGCAGAGTGGGCGGCGCGACTTATCAAGTCCCGATGGACGTGAGTCAAGGAAGACAGAGGACTCTCGGACTTCGCTGGCTGACAATGTTCTCAAGAAAACGAGGCGAAAAAACAATGCGGGAAAGACTCGCCAATGAAATTCTTGATGCGTTGAAAGGGCAGGGTAACGCCTGTAAGAAACGGGACGATACTCATAAAATGGCGGAGGCAAATAAGGCTTTCGCGCATTTCAAATGGTAGATGGCTGCTCCAATAGCTAAAAGAGAAGTATCTCTTGAGAAAACCCGTAATATCGGAATAATGGCTCACATCGATGCGGGGAAAACAACTACCACAGAGAGAATATTATTTTATACCGGAAAATCCTATAAAATCGGCGAAACTCACGAAGGCACAGCCACGATGGACTGGATGGAGCAGGAGCAGGAGAGAGGAATCACGATTACCTCCGCCGCTACCACCGCTTTCTGGAACGGTCACAGAATCAATGTAATTGACACACCAGGACACGTTGACTTCACAGTTGAGGTTGAGCGTTCATTAAGAGTTCTTGACGGCTCGGTAACTGTATTTTGCGCAAAAGGCGGGGTTGAACCGCAAAGCGAAACCGTTTGGAGACAAGCGGACAGATACAGAGTTCCGAGGATGGCATATGTCAACAAGATGGATATTATGGGTGCGGATTTTTACAGGGTTGTGGAAATGATGAAGGACAGGCTTAAAACCAATCCTGTACCCATTCAGTTGCCGATAGGTTCTGAGGAAAACTTTAAGGGCGTAATTGACTTAGTTGAAATGAAAGCCAGAGTTTACGGTGGCGACAAGGAAGGGAAATCCTTTGAAGATGTTGACATTCCCGATGATATGCGGGAATTGGCGGAGAAATACCGCGGAAATCTCCTCGATTCGGTATGCGAGCAAGATGATGATATACTGACTAAGTTCCTTGATGGTGAGGAGCTTACCATTGAGGAAATCAAGGGGTGCATCCGCAAAGCCTGTATCGCAAACACTGTTGTACCCGTTGTCTGCGGCACATCTTACAAGAACAAGGGCGTGCAAAAGCTGCTTGACGCAATTGTGGATTATATGCCCGCACCGACTGATATTGAAGCAATCAAAGGCGTTAATCCCAAAACAGGCGAGGAAAGTGAGCGTGTTGCATCGGATGACGAGCCGTTTGCGGCATTGGCGTTCAAAATTGCGACCGACCCGTTTGTGGGGAAACTGTGTTTCTTCCGCGCCTATTCGGGGAAAATCAAGACCGGGGACAGCGTGTACAATGCTTCTAAGGAAAAAAAGGAGCGTTTCGGCAGAATTTTGCAAATGCACGCAAACTCCCGCGAAGACCTTGAATACTGCTTTTCGGGGGATATAGCGGCGGCAATCGGTTTGAAAAATACGACTACAGGGGATACGCTTTGCGCCGAGAACGCACCGATAGTGCTTGAATCAATGGAATTTCCCGAACCGGTAATCGACTTGGCTATTGAACCCAAAACTAAGGCGGGTCAAGAAAAGTTGGGAATCGCGTTGGCGAGATTGGCGGAGGAAGACCCGACGTTCAAAACCTACACCAACTCCGAAACGGGGCAGACCATTATTGCGGGAATGGGCGAGCTTCACTTGGATATTATCGTGGACAGACTTCTGCGCGAATTCAAAGTTGAAGCAAATGTCGGTAAGCCGCAGGTTGCTTACAAGGAAACGATTACCGCATCTGTGGAGCAGGATACCAAGTATGCAAGACAGTCGGGCGGTAAAGGGCAATTCGGTCACGTTAAAATCAAGGTTGAGCCTAACGAGTCGGGCAAGGGCTATGAATTTATCAGCAAAATCGTGGGCGGCGTAATTCCGAAAGAGTATATTCCGGCAGTAGATGCGGGAATAAAAGGCGCGATGATGGCGGGAGTTTTGGCAGGTTATCCTGTAGTCGATGTAAAGGTGACTTTGTACGACGGCTCTTACCACGAGGTTGACTCTTCCGAAATGGCGTTCAAAATTGCCGGTTCAATGGCGTTTAAGGATGCTTGCCGAAAAGCGAAGCCGATTTTGATGGAACCTATTATGAAAGTCAGCGTGTTAGTCCCCGAGGAATATATGGGCGATGTAATGGGGGATGTAAGCGCGAGACGCGGAACTATTTTGGGAATGGAAGACAGGAGTGGGATTAAACAAATAAACGCGAATGTCCCCTTGTCTGAAATGTTCGGGTATTCCAACGATTTGCGCTCAAAAACACAGGGGCGCGGTCAATATGTAATGGAACCCAGCCACTATATTGAAGTCCCTAAGTCCATTGCCGAGAGCATTCAGAAATAATTACGAATTTTTTCCAAAAAAGGCTTGTAATTTTAAACTATATCTGATATAATTATAATAATTAGAACCCGCACGGGTTCTTAAAAACTAAACCACTATTTAGGAGGGTAAAAAAATGGCAAAACAAAAGTTTGAACGGACCAAACCCCACGTAAATATCGGCACTATCGGTCACGTTGACCACGGTAAAACCACGTTGACAGCCGCTATAACCAAAACCTTGGCTCTTTCGGGGCAGGCTAAGTTTGAGTCCTATGACCAAATCGACAGAGCACCCGAGGAAAGGGAACGCGGAATTACAATCAACACGGCTCACGTTGAGTACCAAACCGACGCACGCCACTATGCACACGTTGACTGCCCCGGACACGCCGACTATATCAAAAACATGATTACCGGTGCGGCGCAAATGGACGGTGCAATCCTCGTAGTTGCGGGAACTGACGGGCCGATGGCTCAGACAAAAGAGCATATTCTTTTGGCGAAACAGGTAAACGTCCCCTCAATCGTAGTATTTATCAACAAATGCGATGAAGTTGACGATGAAGAATTGCTTGAGTTGGTTGACATGGATATTCGCGATATTCTTAACAAAAACGGCTTCCCGGGCGATGATACTCCGATAATCCGCGGTTCTGCGAGAGATGCTTTGACTTCTGAGAGCAAAGACACTTCCGCCACCGAGTACGGTTGCATTCACGAGTTGATGAAAGCGGTTGACGAGTTTATCCCGACTCCCGAGCGTAAGTCTGACTTGCCGTTCATGATGTCTGTCGAGGCTGTTACCACTATTCCGGGTCGCGGAACTGTTGTTACCGGACGTGTAGAAAAAGGTACTCTTAACCTCAATGACAAAGTTGAAATTGTAGGGCTTGCAGACGAGCCGCGCGAAACTGTTGTAACGGGAATCGAAATGTTCCACAAACTCCTTGACACTGCTGAGGCGGGCGACAATATCGGCGCGTTGCTCAGAGGTGTTGCGAGGACTGAAGTAAGACGCGGGCAAGTGCTGTGTAAACCGGGTTCGATTAAACCGGGTACAAAGTTTAAAGGCGAAATCTACGTTCTTACTAAGGACGAGGGCGGTCGTCACACGCCGTTCTTCACCAACTACAGACCGCAGTTCTTCTTCGGAACGACTGACGTTACCGGCGTTGTTACTCTTGCTGAAGGCAAGGAAATGTGTATGCCGGGTGACCACGTTACCATTAATGTTGAGCTGATTACTCCGATTGCGATTGAAGAAGGTATGAGATTCGCAATTCGCGAAGGCGGTAAAACTGTAGGTTCGGGTTCTGTAACCGGTATCACTGCCGATTAGTTTGTATTGATATGTGTTGATTCCCTCTGTTTTTTGCAGGGGGAATCTTTACAAACAGAAAAGGAACGGGATAATGATAAAAATATTAAAAAGTTTAGCCACAGCGGCTTTAGCAGTGTCATTGCTTCGTTTTAAAGAGATTCAAAACGTAAAAATTATTAATTGACAAACCAAAAATTATCGTGTATAATGATTATATAATAAACGGAAAGGACTGGTTATTTTTAATGAGCAAAATTTCTTATTCTCACGAAGTCGAGCAGATGTGTACGGTTAAAAACGCAGCCGGACACGGTCCGTCCCCTATTCCTGTTGAGGGGAGGTGGGTGAATTCCTACCAAATAAGCGACATCAGCGGGCTGACACACGGGGTAGGCTGGTGTGCGCCGCAACAAGGTGCTTGCAAGTTGACGCTTAATGTTAAGGATGGCGTTATTGAGGAGTCATTGGTGGAAACAATCGGCTGCTCCGGCATGACCCATTCGGCGGCTATGGCAGGGGAGATTCTGCCCGGCAAGACTATTCTTGAGGCACTTAACACCGACTTGGTATGCGATGCAATCAATGTGGCAATGCGGGAGCTTTTCCTGCAAATCGCCTACGGAAGAACACAAACCGCTTTTTCGGAAGACGGACTCCCTGTCGGCGCGGGACTTGAAGACCTCGGTAAAGGTCTGCGTTCACAGGTTGGTACGATTTTTTCCACAAGAGAAAAAGGTACTCGCTACATGGAAATGGCGGAGGGCTACATCAGCAAGCTCGGTCTTGACAAGGGCGGAGAGATTATCGGCTATGAGTTTGTCAGAGTCGGCAAAATGCTTGAGGACATCCGCCGCGGGAAAACGCCCGATGAGGCGTATAAGGCGAATCTCGGAAAGTACGGCAGATTTGATGAAGCGGTCAAGACTATTGACCCGCGCGAGGAGTGAGGTGAATTTTTGTGGAAAACAAAACACTTTATCGCTCAAAAACCAATAAATGGTTAGCGGGAGTCTGCGGCGGCATGGGTGAATATTTTAATATTGACCCCAATGTCGTGCGCATTATTGCGGTTGTATCGGGGATAGGCGTTATCGCTTACATTGTATGCGCGATTATTATTCCGGAAGAACCGTAAAAAACTAATGAAAGGGAAAGGCACGTTTGTGCAGAAAGGCACGGGTAAAATTATACATGAGCAATATAAAATTTGAAGGGCAAAACAGGCGTGAGGCAAAAATCAACACTTGTCTTAAAGAATACGGGTTCGCGGATTTGGAAGCGGCTAAGGAGTTGTGCCTCAGCAAAGGCATTGATGTTGAGGAGATTGTAAGAGGGGCACAGCCTATTGCTTTTGAAAATGCGGTATGGGCGTACACTCTCGGAACTGCAATAGCAATCAAAAAAGGCATAACCCAAGCATCGGAGGCGGCCGCCGCAATCGGAATAGGGTTGCAGGCTTTTTGCATACCCGGCTCGGTTGCCGAAACTCGCGATGTGGGATTGGGACACGGTAATCTCGGGGCAATGCTTTTAAAAGAGGAGAATAAATGCTTTTGCTTTTTGGCGGGGCATGAAAGCTTCGCCGCGGCGGAGGGGGCGATTGCAATCGCAAAAACCGCCAATAAAGTACGCAAAGAACCGCTCAGGGTAATCCTCAACGGATTGGGCAAGGATGCGGCGTATATCATTTCTCGGATTAACGGGTTTACCTATGTTCAAACGACATACGATATTCCCAAAGACGATTTGAAAATTGTAAGAGAAGTTAAGTTTTCCGATGGCGAAAGGTCGAAAGTACGCGTTTACGGCTGTAACGACGTTATTGAAGGCGTTGCGGTTATGCGGCATGAGCAGGTGGAGGTTTCTATTACGGGCAACTCCACTAACCCGACAAGGTTTCAACATCTTGTGGCGGGTACGTATAAGAAATGGTCGGGCGAAAACGGCAGAAAGTATTTCTCGGTAGCATCAGGCGGCGGGACGGGCAGGACATTGCATCCCGATAATATGGCGGCAGGGCCGGCTTCTTACGGAATGACCGACTCAATGGGAAGAATGCACGGCGATGCGCAATTTGCGGGTAGCTCAAGTGTTCCCGCCCACGTTGAGATGATGGGGCTTATCGGCATGGGGAATAACCCTATGGTAGGTGCGACTGTGGCTTGCGCGGTTGCAGTTGGCGAATCGGCGAAGTAGTCGGTAACTTGAATATAAAACAAGGGCTACTGTGGATTTTTGGTAGTCCTTGTTTATATATTAGAAGCTGTGTTCATAGGCGGTGTGCCGTAGAAACGAGCAAATTTTTCGTCAGACAAGACGAAATTTTTGCGAATATCCACTGATATTTAATAAAATTTCAACGCAGTATGGCGGAAAATTTGCCGTTTATGCGGTGCGATTGACTATGAACACAGCTTCTTAGACCTCCAACTTGCAGTTAGTTCCCGTTGAAACCTACTTCCTGCTCGGTTTCATCATTGTGTTCGTCTGCTATGATTGCATTTTCCATTTCGGTTTGAGCCGATTGTAACATCCCAATGGCAGCACTTACCTTGTTAAAAAGCTCAAGGTAGCGCTTTTTGTAGTCGTGTTTGTAGGTATACATAAATTTTTCTCCTTTTTGCTCAATATATTGAGCGTGTTTTTTACTATTATAACTTATAATGAGTAAAACTGCAACACATATTGAGCAAAAAGGTTTTATTTTATGATAAAAATTAGGCAAGATATTAGCATTGGGAGCAATCTGCGTGCTTTAAGGAAAAAGAGCGGGCTAACACAAAAGCTTGTTGCAACAAAAATGCAACTTTTAGGGTGTGACATCAACCGTTCTGTTTATTCAAGGTATGAAATCGGCGGGCTGAATATTCGGGTAAGCGATTTAATTGCTCTCCGAAAGATTTTCGATTGCCGATATGATGATTTTTTTGATGGTCTTAATTAGTGCTGTCGGTTTGTGTCCATGTTGAAGTGGGGGCTTATCGGTATGGTAGGCGCGACTGTGGCTTGCGCGGTTGCAGTTGGCGAATCGGCGAAGTAGGGCTAAATAGCTCGAAATAAGTAAATAAAAAAACAAGCCTGTTTCGACAGGCTTGTTAAGTTAAACACTTGTAACTCAAGACTTTAAAAGCGACTTCTCCCAACAATCGGGCGGGTTTAATCCGAGAATCCCCGCTATAGTCGGCGCGACGTTGGCTAAACCGTAATCTTCAACGTCCTCAAGCTCAATCCCATTATCGCACACAATAAACGGCACAGTATTGAGCGAGTGTGCCGTTCTCGGCGCGAGATTGCCTTTTTTGTCTTTTTCAAGCATTTCATCGGCATTCCCGTGGTCGGCAGTCACAACAAGCAAAACATTGTTCTCAATGCAAACCTTTTCAAGCCGCCGCAAAGCCAAATCAACCGCCTCAACCCCGATAACGGTCGCATCAACGCTCCCCGTATGACCTACCATGTCACCGTTGGGGAAATTGCACCTTATAAAATCGTATTTGCCGGACTTTATTGCCTCGATAATATCATCGGTTATGTCCGCTGACTTCATCCACGGTCGCTCATCAAAGCTGACTTTATCAGAGGGAATCTCTTTATAATCTTCAAGCTCATCCGAGAATTTTCCGCTTTTGTTGCCGTTCCAAAAATAAGTTACGTGACCGAATTTCTGAGTTTCTGACACAGCGTATTGCCGCAGATTGTTTTTGACAAGCAACTCCGACAAAGTGTTAGTTATTTCGGGCGGCTCTACAAGATAAAGGTTAGGGAGTTTTAAGTCGCCGTCATACTGCAACATTCCCGCATAAACAACATCAACACTGTCATTTTCAAGCATTCCGCGAAAAGAATCCGGCATACCCGCAGAAACGCGCTGCTCAAACGCCATTGATATTTCAATCGCCCTGTCGCCCCTGAAATTAAACAGCACAACGCTGTCTTTGTCATTAATTTTCCCCGCCGCTTGGTTATCAACGCCAATCACAAAAGGCGGCAGGTCTTGGTCTATTATACCGGGGGACTCACTGCGAAGCGTTTCAACAGCCTCCTTAGCAGAGGCGAACATTCTGCCTTCACCCTTTACATGAGTTTGCCAGCCGCGTTCCACCATTGCCCAATCGGCTTCGTACCTGTCCATAGTGACTTTCATGCGTCCGCCGCCCGATGCAATCCTTGCGTCAAAGCCGTCATTACTTGAGCCATTCAGCGCGGACATCGCCTGTTCCAACTTTTCGACATAATCAAGTGCGGAAGTCGCCGGAACATCTCTTCCGTCCAACAAGACATGAACCCGCACTTTCTTTACGCCGTCGGACTTAGCCCGCCCCAGCATATCAATCAAGTGGTTTATATTAGAGTGTACATTACCATCGGAAAGAAGCCCTATGAAATGCAGAACAGAGCTGTTAGCGGCAACATTCCCGACAATTTTTTTCCACGCTTCCGAACTGTACATTTTGCCCGACTCAATAGACTCATTGACTAATTTCGCCCCCTGCGAATAAACCTGCCCGCAACCGAGTGCGTTATGACCTACCTCGGAATTTCCCATATCATCATCAGACGGCAACCCGACTGCGCTTCCATGGGCTTTAAGACGAACATTCGGATAATCCTTAATCAGCCTGTCAAGTGTAGGCGTGTTCGCGAGTGCAACTGCATCGCCAACACCTGTATTTGAAAACCCAATCCCGTCCATTACCACTAATAAAACTTTTCTCATTCTTTCACCCTTATCCTTTCTGCGCTCAATTAACCTTGTGCGGCATTTATAATAGTGCCGAAATCTTCTGCAATCAATGATGCTCCGCCGATTAACCCGCCGTCAACGTCTTCTTGCGCAAGGAGTTCTGCTGCGTTTTTGGCGTTCATTGAGCCGCCGTATTGGATTGTCACCGCATCGGCAACATCTTTGCCGTGAATTTTTGCAATTACTCCGCGTATAAAGCCGCAAGCCTCGCCCGCCTGTGCGGCAGTTGCCGTTTTGCCTGTTCCAATCGCCCATACAGGCTCATAAGCGATTATGATTTTCTTAATCTCATCGGCAGTGAACCCGGCTAATCCTAATTTTGTCTGGCGCGAAAGCACTTCCTCGGTTATATTCGCTTCCCTCTCGTCTAACAGTTCGCCTATACACACGATAGGAATCAACCCCGCATTAAGGGCTGCCCTTGTCCTCCGATTGACTGTTTCATCGGTTTCGCCGAAGTATTGGCGGCGTTCGCTATGCCCGATTATAACATATTCCACGCCAATCTCCTTTAGCATATCCGCGCTTATTTCTCCCGTAAACGCCCCGCTTTTCTCATAATGCACGTTCTGCGCACCAATTTTGACGGAACTCCCGCCGACTGCCTCAGCCGCTGTCTGCAAGTTAGTGTACGGAACACAGATTACAACATCAGCCTTATCTCCGTCAACGGCGAGCTGTTTAATCAGCTCCGCCGCCTCGGCACGAGTCTTGTTCATTTTCCAGTTGCCCGCAATTACAGTCTTTCTTAACCCCTTATTCATCTTTTTACCCTTGCCCTTTCTGCACTAAGTGTGCTATAAAAATTCGTTTTCCCATTTAACGAGTAATATTTTCGAGCTTGTTTTTACCCTTGTCCTTTCTGCACTAAGTGTGCTATAGAAATTCGTTTTCCCATTTACTGAGGAATATTTTCGAGCTTGTTTTTACCCTTGCCCTTTCTGCACTAAGTGTGCTATAGAAATTCGTTTTCCCATTTACTGAGGAATATTTTCGAGCTTGTTTTTACCCTTGCCCTTTCTGCACTAAGTGTGTTATAAAAATTCGTTTTACGCGTCCTGTATAACATCAATACCCGGAAGCACTTTCCCCTCGAGGTATTCAAGCGATGCTCCGCCGCCTGTAGAAATATGCGACATTTTGTCGGCGAATCCCAATTGCACAACTGCCGCCGCAGAATCGCCTCCGCCTATTACAGTAGTCGCATCAACCTCGGAAAGCGCCTGTGCAACCGCAATGGTTCCCTTTGCCAATGTCGGATTTTCAAATACTCCCATAGGCCCGTTCCAAACGACTGTTTTAGCGGACTTTATCGCATCGGCAAATATTTTACCGGTTTCCGGCCCGATGTCCAACCCCAACGAATCGGCGGGGATTTTGCATGAGTAAACATATTCTACATCAATTTCGGCATCAATCGGGTTAGGGAAAGATTTTGCAATGGCGGTGTCAACAGGCAACAACAGCTTTTTGCCGAGTTTTTCGGATTTTGCAATCATTTCCTTGCAATAGTCGAGCTTTTCATTGTCAACAAGAGATTTGCCGACCTCATGTCCGCCCGCCTTCAGAAAAGTATATGCCATTCCCCCGCCTATAATAAGCGTGTCACACTTTTCAATCAAATTCGATATAACATTGAGCTTATCGGCAACTTTCGCCCCCCCGAGGATTGCCACAAAAGGTCGCTCCGGGCTTTCAACCGCATTGCCGAGGAACTCAATTTCCTTGTTCATAAGGTAACCTACCGCAGTTTCGCCGTCGATAAATTCGGTAACTCCCGCAGTTGAGCAGTGTGCACGGTGAGCCGAGCCGAATGCGTCATTAACATATACATCGGCAACAGAAGCCAAATCCTTGCTGAATGCTTCACCGTTTTTGCCTTCTTCGGGACGAAACCGAGTATTTTCAAGCAAAACCACATCGCCGTCATTCATCTCGGCGATATACTTTTTGGCGATTTCTCCCGCTACATTATCATCTTTGGCGAATTTTACCTCTTTTTTAAGCAATTCGCCGAGCCTTACCGCAACCGGGGCAAGAGTAAATTTCTCATCCGGGCCTTTCGGTTTGCCCAAATGGGAGCAGAGAATCACCCGCCCACCGTTTTCAATCAGCTTTTTAATAGTGGGCAATGCCGCGACTATGCGGTTGTCGTTGGTTATTACACCGTCCTTGAGCGGCACATTAAAGTCACACCTCACTAACACGTTTTTTCCTTTTACCAAAAGATTTTCTACATTTTTTTTGTTAAGTTTTGCCATTTTTTACCCTTTCTGCACAAATGTGCCGTTGAAAGTTTTACTTTCAACGTCTCCTTAGGAATTGTTGATGAATAAGTTGACTAAATTTGCCGCAGGATTTTTGTTGTCATACAAGGCAAAATTTTGAGTAATGATTTGTGCATTGAGAAAAATTTTAACGCAGTATGGCGGCAAAAAGACAAGGCAAATAGTCAAGTTATTTATCAACAGTTCCTTACTTTATCTTTATATTACATGGCTAATTATATAACAATGTTAATTGATTGTCAAGGTTTTCCACCAAAAATAAATTCAAAAATAAAAAAACTTACTGCCAAAGGGGCTTGAATATTTAATTTTACTGTGATATACTATACATACAGCACTAAAGTTTGAATAATAGCGGAGGTGTCACCGGCTTCGCTTGACAGGCTTATTCATAGAGGCTTTTGTGCCTCGGAAAGATATGGTCATAACTATGTATGAAAGGGAGGTGTGGCGTTATGAGCGATTTTAACTTTAATTCCGTTAATTCCGGCGGAGAACCGATTAATTCTGTTGCTACCGTCCAAATGGGGGAAGACAGAATGACGGCATACTTAACTATCAGCGCACCCATTAACGGCGGGGCTGCGGTGACGCTTGATGATGTAATGGCGGAAGTTAAAGGCAGCCCAATCGGCATTGAGGTTGACACGGATGCTATTTCCCGGGCAATCGCCGCAAAACAATACAACCAGCATATTATTATTGCAAGGGGTGTTCAGCCTGTAAACGGGATAGACGGATGTGTCAAGTATCAATTTGAAACTTCCGGTGCTTTGTCGGCAAAAATAAATGAGCGGGACGAAATGGACTATAAAAACTTGGGACTTGTTCAAAATATATTTTCCGGCACGTTAATTGCTGAAATTACCCCTGAAACAGCGGGGGAAGACGGCGTTGATGTATACGGGAGTCCGCATAAGCCGATGCCTGGCAAGCCGCCTAAGTTCTACGTAGGCAAGGGGACGGTGTTGAGCGAAGACGGAACAACCATTGTCGCGGCGGCGGACGGGAATCTCAAATGGAGCAAAGACCATTTCACTGTAGAGGAGGTTCTTGTTATAGCCGAGGATGTAGGGGTAATTACCGGGAATATAGATTTTATAGGGGACGTTCAGGTAAGAGGGAATGTTTTTGAGGGATTTTCAGTAAAATCCAAGAAAAATGTAACTATTAACGGGACTGCTAACAACGCTGAGATTATCGCGGGCGGGAATATTGATATTAAAATGGGGTGTGTCAATTCTATTATTGCTTCCAAAGGGAGTACAAAAGTAGGGTTTTGCGAGAGTTCCACCATTGATTGCGGCGGGGACTTGACCTCAAACAGCTTTGTCGCCTGTAAAGTGTTTTGCCAAGGGACTGCATTTTCGACAACAGGCAAGGGGGTTATAGTAGGGGGGAAAATGACCTGCCTCAAGGGCATGGTGTTTAACACAATCGGTTCGGAATCGTACACAAAAACAAGCCTTACTTTAGGCGATGGCGCGATTTTGTCCGAGGAAAAGCTAAACCGCGAAAAAGAAGAGGCGAAGCTTACAGAAGAAATAGGTCGGCTCATTCAAAAGATTGATACAATCAATGCCGCGAAGAAAAATCACGGAAGCGTACCCCGCGTTCTCGAAGAAACCCTTGCTACATCAATCCGCGCGCGTTTCAAGATGTCCAATGAGCTTAAACTGGTTAGGAAAAGGATTGCCGAAATCGAGGCAAGTTTCCTTAATAATGCCAACCTTCACATTGAAGCGCGGAAGTCTATTTGGCCCGGCGTAAGTGTCAGAATCGGGAGCGAGAAAAAGAAATTCGAGCAAAAACACGATAGATGCCGCGTTGCAATAGACAATTCGGGGTGTATATCTGTCAGACCGATTACGGGTTCTATTTGAAAATAGAGAGGAACGTGGCAAAAACTGCGATTTTCACGGCTCGGCTACGTCAAGCAAGCAAAGCTTGCTCTTGGTAGCTTACGTCAAGCAAGCAAAGCTTGCTCTTGGGAGCTTTGGTGCGTGCGGTAAGCCACACATTGTGTGTATGACAGAGTTTGCAAAAACGCCAATCTGCGATTTCTTAAAAGATTACTCCGATTCCGCGGTTGAGCGTTGTCATATGCCGGGGCATAAGGGGATTATTGACAGGGCGGATATAACCGAGGTTTCCGGGGCGGTTGATATTATAGGAGAAAGCGAACGCAATGCCGCCGAGTTATTCGGGGCAAGCCGAACGCTTTTTTCCTGTTCGGGGAGTTCGCTTTGCATATCCGCCATGCTTGCATTTTGCAAAAACGGGGACACAACAAGAGTAGCCGCAATGAGAGGCTCGCACAGGAGTTTTATTGATTCCGCTATCTTGATTGGGTTTGACGTCGACCTGTTCTCACCAAGCTGTACTCCCGAGGAGATTACCGCTTGTATAACTCCCGAAACGGCGGCGGTATTTGTAACGAGCATTGATTATTACGGGAATATGTGCGATATTGAACCGATTGCGAAAATTTGTCGCGGATTAAACCTACCGCTTCTTGTAGACAATGCGCATGGGGCGTATCTTGTTTTTACCGATTTGCACCCGATTAAGTTAGGCGCGGCAATGTCGACGGATTCGGCACACAAAACCCTCCCCGCATTAACAGGCGCGGCATACCTGCACTTGAAATGCTCCCCCGATTACCTAAAAGCGGCAGAGGATGCAATGAGCTTGTTCGGTTCATCCAGCCCGTCATACCTTATATTACACAGCCTTGATTTATGCAATAAACACATTTTTGAGGAAAAAGAACGCGCATTGTCGGCATTTGATGCAGTTGCAAAGCTTAAAGAAGACTTAGGGCAAATCGGATACAGCCTGCGCAAAAGTGATTTACTGAGGATTACCATTGATGCTAACGCTTACGGGTATTCGGGTGCAGACTATGCAAAGGAACTGCTAAACTGCGGGATAGTCCCCGAAATGTGCGATTTTCGGTATGTTATACTGCTTTTTTCTACAATTACGCAAAATAAAAACACCCAAAGGGTGTTTAAAGCAATGAAAAACATTCAAAAAAAGCAAGCAATTCCCGCCGACCGCACCGAAACACTCCTTAACTTATCAACAGCGTTGAATCCGCGAAAAGCGTATTTCTCGCCAAAACTCACGATTCCCATCCGTGAATCGGTCGGCAGAGTTTGCGCAGGTGTTCATGTGACTCTCCCACCCTGCGCACCTATAGTCGTACCGGGCGAGATTATTTCCGCAGAAGCGGTATTATTGCTTGAAAAATGCGGGATTTCGGCGATTGACGTTGTTCGCTCTATATAGTCGGTCGCTGTACAATGTAGTCTTCAAGCTCGGCGATAAGCTCGTCACAATCGTCCGAGTGAATCATTAACGCTAATTCTGTCGACAAGTCTAAGCTGAACAAACCCATAATCGATTTTGCATCAACCACGTATCTCCCCGAAACAATGTCAATATCGTATTTGCACTTAGATACTATGCTGACAAAGCCTTTAACGCTTTCAATCGCATCCCTGCCCGTAAATTTGATTTTTTTCGCTGTCATATTTTTACCCTTTCCCTTTCTGAAGTTTCCTGTCGGTAGCATCGTTTTCCGCGTTTACGCAGTTCTATTTTCATGTTTTTCCCCTTCCCTTTCTGAAGTTTCCTGCCGGTAGCATCGTTTTCCGCGTTTACGCAGTTCTATTTTCATGTTTTACCCCTTCCCTTTCTGAAGTTTCCTGCCGGTAGCATCGTTTTCCGCGTTTACGCAGTTCTATTTTCATGTTTTACCCTTTCCCTTTCTGAAAAATTCTTAACATCATGCAATGATAACACATAGCTTAAAAAATGTCAAGAGGTAAATTAGTTTGAAATTTAATATAACTACATTCGGCTGTAAAGTCAACCAATATGAAAGCTCGGGAATTTTTGAGATGATGAGTCAGGGGGGATATATTCCCGTAGGCTCAGGCGAAAATGCCGACATCCATATAATCAACTCATGCACCGTTACCGAGAACAGCGACAGAAAAGTCAAAGGGTTAATCTTGCGGCTGAAAAAAGCCAATCCTCATACTAAAATTGTCCTGTGCGGCTGTTTTCCCAAAGCATTCCCCGACAAAGCCGCCGCAATCGGCGCGGATATAGTCGTAAACGGGATTTTTACCGGCATTGAACCCGATTTGGCTCTGTCATTGCCGTATTCCCCCCAAAGCGAACGCACGAGGGCATTTCTTAAAATCCAAGACGGCTGTGATAGGGACTGTGCTTATTGCATAATCCCGAAGGCGCGCGGCTCTGTCAAAAGCCGCACTGTTGATGATATACGGGAGGAGGCTCAAAAACTGACTGCCGCAGGGCATAAAGAAATAGTTGTTACGGGAATTAATCTGTGTGCTTATGAATACTCGCTGACTAACGCAGTCGAGGCAATTTGCGGAGTAGACGGGGCGGAGCGGGTAAGACTGTCGTCACTTGAACCCGATATGATTACTGAAGAGGATATTGAACGGCTGTCAAAACTGCAAAACCTATGCCCGCATTTTCATTTATCACTCCAAAGCGGGAGCGATACTGTGTTAAGCAGGATGAAACGGCGGTACACAACCGGGTTTTACGGGAATATAGTCAAGTCAATCCGCAAAAGCTTCCGCAATGCGGCAATAACAACGGATATAATCGTGGGATTCCCCGGGGAAAGTGACGATGAATTTGCACAAACCCTTGCATTTGCCGAGGAAACGGGGTTTGCGAAAATCCACGTTTTTGCCTTTTCTCCCCGCGAAGGAACGCTTGCGGCAACAATGCCGAACCAAGTTCCCGAAAAGCTCAAGCGGGAGCGGATAAAAGCACTATCCGAATCGGCGCGGGAAATGCGGGAGGCGTTTTTCAAAAGCTTAATAGGCACAGAACAATCGGTATTAACCGAAAGTACGTCATTCGGGCATACTCGGTGCTATACCCCGGTAAGAATCCAGGCAAGTGGGCATGAGAAAAACAGCATAGTGAAACTTAAAATTATCGGAGTAGAAAAAGACTGTTGCATCGGTGCTTGTCAAGTGTAATATTCGCCCAAAAAAAATAATAGTATTAATGTACTGTTATTTTTTATTTTTATTACAAAGGGAGAATTTTACTTATGAAAAAGCAATGTTATCCATTCAAGCTGTTTAAACTGCCTTATGCCTATGATGCTCTTGAGCCGCATATTGATACGCTCACAATGGAGCTTCACCACGACAGACATCTCAAAGCATTCACCGATAAGCTCAACTCGGTGCTTGCCCCGTTCCCCGAACTTCATAGTTGGACTTTAGAGAGGTTACTCTGCAACATTAACAACCTGCCCGTAAAAATCCGAACCGACATTCGCAACAATGCAGGGGGAGTATACAACCACATCTACTATTTTGCGGGAATGAAGCCGAATCCCAACAAGTCGGAATCCCCTGTTCCCGATGACGAGCTTGGGTGCAAAATCAATCGACACTTCGAAAATTGGGACAATTTTAAGGCGAAGTTCAAGGAGTATGCTTTAGAGGTATTCGGTTCGGGATACCTATGGCTCGTCACAGACAGGAGGGGGCATCTCAAAATCCTTTGCACTGCTAATCAGGATTCGCCTATTTCGCGCGGTTTTTGCCCAATATTGACGATTGATTTATGGGAACACGCCTACTACCTCAAGCATTATAACGAACGCGCGGCTTACATTGACGACTGGTTCAGCGTAATCAACACCGAGTTTGCCGAAGAAAATTATTGCTGTTGTATAAGTTAGGGGTTGATTAATCCTCCGGAATATGATATACTGTTTTAGTGTAAATTTTAGTGTAAATAGAAAGGGATGTGGTATACCTGTGGTAAACCACATATGGTGTTCGTTTTGAAAATAGTATTGGCATATTCCGGGGGGCTTGACACTTCTGTAATCATCCCGTGGCTGAAAGAAAACTATAAGGGCTGTGAGATTATCGCTTGTTGCGTTGATTTAGGGCAATGCAGCGACGGCGTTTCGGAAATGGAGGACAGGGCGCGGAAAATGGGTGCGGATAAGTTGATTGTGCTTGACGTGCGTGAGGAATTTGTGAGCGATTATGTCTATCCGATGGTTAAGGCAAACGCGGTTTATGAGGACAAATACCTCCTCGGGACGGCAATTGCCCGCCCGCTTATTGCAAAAAAGTTGGTAGATGTCGCGATTTCCGAAAAAGCCGATGCAATTTGCCACGGCGCGACAGGTAAAGGCAATGACCAAATCCGTTTTGAACTCACAATGAAAGCATTTGTGCCGAACATGAAGATTATCGCCCCGTGGCGGATATGGGACATTCAGTCACGCGATGATTTGATGGACTTTTTAAAAGAGCGGGGACTTCCCGTGCCGATGAAAAAGGAACAAAGCTACAGCCGTGACGAGAACTTGTGGCATTTAAGCCATGAGGGACTTGAACTCGAAAACCCGAGTACAGAGCCGAATTACAGGCATTTGTTGCAATTGTCTGTCCCGCCGGAGGACGCACCGGATACTCCCGAGTATATAGAACTCGAATTTGATAAAGGGATACCCACGAAACTAAACGGACAAGTGTTGTCCCCCGCCGCGTTAATCAATTCGCTTAATGAAGTCGGCGGTAAAAACGGAATAGGTATTGCCGATTTGGTTGAAAACCGAGTAGTCGGAATGAAATCGCGAGGGGTATACGAAACTCCGGGCGGCAGCATATTGTACGAAGCCCATAAGGCATTGGAAAAGCTCTGCCTTGACCGCGGCACGACTGCTTTTAAAGAAATAGTCGGGGTAAAACTCGCCGAGTTGATTTACAACGGCGAATGGTTTACGCCATTGCGCGGGGCATTGTCAGCGTTCGTTGACAAAACACAGGAGACTGTTACGGGTAAAGTCAAGCTGAAACTATACAAAGGCAACATCATCTCTGCGGGCTATACATCGCCGTACACTCTGTACAATGAGGAGATTGCCGGATTTGCCACAGGCGAACTGTATAACCATAAGGATGCGGAAGGATTTATTAATCTGTTGGGATTGCCGTTGACCGTAAGGGCATTAATGCAGAGCGAACAGGGGAATAATACGCCGAAAGCCGATGACAAAGAAGGAATGGGGTAAAAGTTTGAAAATAAATTTGAGGTTATGCGGAAAACGCACATGGTACATTGATGTTAGAAAGGAATGGGGTAAAAGTTTGAAAATAAATTTGAGGTTGTGCGGAAAACGCACTTTCATGGTACATTGATGTTAGAAAGGAATGGGGTAAAAATGGGGAGTGGAAAATTATGGGGAGGGCGATTTACGGGGCAGACCGATGAAAAAGCTAATCATTTTCATTCGTCATTGTCGTTCGACCGAAGACTGTACAAGCATGATATAAAGGGCAGCATTGCTCACGCGAAAATGTTAGGTAAGCAAGGGATTATTCCGCAATCCGATTCCGAAGCGATTGTCATCGGGCTTAACGGGATTTTGAGCGATATAGAAAGCGGCGGGTTGAGCATTGGCGGAGAAAACGGAGTTGCCGAAGATATACACTCGTTCGTTGAAGCGGAACTGATTAAACGAATCGGCGATGCGGGGCGAAGACTGCACACAGGGAGAAGCCGCAATGACCAAGTCGCGCTTGATATGCGGATGTACGTCATGGAAGAGGCCGATTGCATAATCGCCCGTTTACGCAAACTGTTGCAAATTTTAGTAGCAACTGCCAAAAGTCACACTAAAACGGTAATGCCGGGGTTTACTCATTTGCAAAAAGCACAGCCTGTTACCTTGGCGCATCACTTGTTGGCGTATTTCCAAATGTTTAAGCGGGATTTGTCGCGGCTTAGTGATTGCCGCGCGAGAACCGATGAAATGCCGCTCGGCGCGGGTGCGCTTGCCGCAACGACTTACCCGCTTGACAGGGAATTTGTGCGGGAGGAGCTTGGTTTTTCAAGGTTGAGCGAAAATAGCCTTGACGCAGTTTCGGACAGGGATTTTTGCATTGAAACGGTGTCGTGTCTGGCGATTATTATGATGCACCTCAGCCGTTTTTGTGAGGAGCTGATTTTGTGGTCAACCGACTCGTTCGGTTTTATCGAAATATCCGATGCTTATGCGACAGGCTCGTCTATTATGCCGCAAAAAAAGAACCCGGACATGGCAGAGTTAATCCGCGGCAAAACCGGGCGGGTTTACGGCAGTCTTACGGGATTGCTTGCTGTAATGAAATCGCTTCCCCTCGCGTACAACAAGGATATGCAGGAGGATAAGGAGTCGGTATTTGATGCGATTGACACGGTGAAGTCCTGCTTGGACGTGTTTTGCGGAATGCTCTCGTCGATGAGCTTTAATGCCGACAATATGCGGCAAAGTGCGAAAGGCGGCTACACAAATGCAACCGATGCGGCGGACTGGCTCGTAAAACGCGGAGTTGCATTTAGGGACGCACACGAAATTACGGGCAGGCTTGTGCTTTATGCAATTGACAAGGGACTCAGGTTGGACGAACTGTCGCTTGATGAGTTCAAGAACATTTTTGAGCTTTTTGATGAGAGCATTTACGAGGCAGTTTCGGTTGAATCCTGTGTTAATTCAAGGAATGTACCTGGCGGCCCGTCCGAAAGTGCTGTATTGGATGCAATCAAAAAAGCAGAGGAACTTTTGGCATGAGCGGCATGAACATTAGGATTATTGAGGCGGAGCAAATCACAAATGCCGTTGCCGAGCTGTGCGTTAAAGCCAACACCTGCTTGGGAGACGACATTCAAGCGGCATTAATTAAGGCGCGGAAAAGGGAAACACTGCCACTTGCGCAAACAACGCTTGATACTCTTTTGAAAAATGCCGAAGTCGCCGCAAGCGAAAAACTCCCCATTTGTCAAGACACGGGAATGGCGGTTGTGTTTGTGACAATCGGCGAAAACGTCCACATAAGCGGCGATATTTCGGGAGCGATTAACGAGGGGGTACGCCGCGGGTACAAGGACGGGTATTGCAGGAACAGCGTTGTTTCCGACCCGTTAAGGCGCATTAACACAGGGGATAACACCCCCTCCGTAATCCATTATGAATTTGACGGCAATAAAAGCGGCACTGTTGAAATTACAGTTGCGCCAAAAGGATTCGGCAGCGAGAATATGGGGGGGACAGCTATGCTCAAACCATCCGACGGGGCAGACGGCATTGAGGATTATGTAATCGGGGTTGTTAAATCGGCGGGGGCGAATCCCTGTCCCCCTGTAATTGTGGGGGTCGGCATTGGCGGAACAGCCGAAAAGGCGGCATTATTGTCGAAAAAAGCATTATTACGTAAAGTCGGGAGCAGTCACCCCGATTCATTTTGGGCGGAGACCGAAGCGCGGTTGCTTGCGAAAATTAACGGTTTGGGAATAGGCCCTGCCGGATTCGGCGGAAAGACTACTGCGTTGGCGTTGCATATTATGACGTACCCTACGCATATTGCGGGTTTGCCCGTTGCGGTAAACATAGGCTGTCACGCCACGCGACATCAAACCACGATTATTTAGAGGTTTTATGAGAAAAATTACAACCCCGTTTACCGATGAGACCATAAAAAGTCTCAAAACAGGTGACTCGGTTTTATTGTCGGGGACTATTTATACAGGCAGGGATTCTGCCCACAAGCGAATGATGAGCGAGATTCCGTTTGAAGTTGAGGGGCAGGCGATTTATTATTCGGGGCCGTGTCCCGCTCCGCCCGGAAGGGTTATAGGCTCGGTAGGGCCTACTACAAGCTCTCGTATGGACGCGTATTCACCGCAGTTGATTGAGCGGGGTTTAAAAGTAATGATTGGCAAGGGGGAGCGTGACCGCAAAGTCATTGATGCAATCCGCACACATACGGGGCTGTACCTCGCGGCAATAGGCGGGGCGGCGGCGTTAATGTCGTTATGTGTCGAAAAATCGGAGGTAATTGCATTTGACGACTTAGGTACGGAAGCGGTACATAAACTGACAGTCCGCGATATGCCGCTTGTCGTTGCAGTTGATTGTAAAGGGAATAATTTATATAAAAGGAATGGGGTAAAAATGAGTTGTTATGCGGAGAAATCGCTAAAAAAACACTATGAGTGGCAGGGGAAAATAGAAGTAGTAAGCAGGGTTGAGCTTAACACGCAGGAAGAACTGTCGGTTGCGTATACTCCCGGAGTCGCCGAACCGTGTGTCGCTATTCAAAAAGATGTCAACTTGAGCTATGAGCTTACTCGACGGGGAAATACGGTCGCAATCGTAACCGATGGTTCGGCAGTGTTGGGTCTCGGCAATATCGGGGCGGAGGCGGCAATGCCCGTAATGGAAGGCAAGGCTGTCCTCTTTAAGGAGTTTGGGGGGGTTGACGCTATTCCTATTTGTATCCGTTCGGGCGACATTGACGAGATTGTCAATACCGTGCGGTTAATAGCGGGGAGCTTCGGGGGAATAAACCTTGAAGACATATCCGCACCCCGTTGCTTTGAAATTGAACGGCGGTTAAAAGAATGCTGCGATATTCCTATTTTTCACGACGACCAACACGGGACTGCGATTGTTGTTTTGGCGGCGTTGCGCAATGCCTTGAAATTAGTCGGGAAAAAAGCCGCCGAAGCCAAAATAGTCATTAACGGAGCGGGAGCGGCGGGGACTGCGGTTTCACTATTGCTGAAGGAATCAGGCATGAACAATATTGCTATGTGCGACAAAAACGGGGAAATAAACACGGGGGCGAGCCTTTTTGCTACTATGAAAGGGGCAGACGTTTTTATCGGCTTGTCCGCACCGGACTGTGTTACACGGGAAATGGTGGCGGGCATGAATAAGGGTTCAATAGTATTTGCAATGGCGAATCCCGTCCCCGAGATTATGCCCGATGAGGCAAAAGCAGGGGGAGCTTTTATAGTAGGGACAGGGAGGAGCGACTTCCCGAACCAAATCAACAATGTTTTGGCATTCCCCGGGTTGTTCAGAGGGGTGTTAGATGTACGCGCGCGTGATATTACAACCGAGATGAAAATTGCCGCCGCAGAAGCGATTGCGGGAATGGTGAGCGATGATGAGCTATGTCCCGATTATATAATACCGAGTCCGCTTAATCGTTTGGCGGCAAAGGCGGTCGCAAAAGCAGTCGCGGAAAAAGCCGCCTCACAATAATAGTGAAGCGGCTTCCGCTTTTTCGCACCCTTTAGATTAGATTCGGCGCAAACATTCTTCCGCTTTTTTGATTGCGCAAAGAATATGCTTTTTCGCGCCGCAGGTATTGCGGCATCTAAGGTCTTCACGAGCCTCTTCAAGCCCGCGAGTTGCCTCGCATAAAAGCTCGATAGCACCACAAATGTCGTGTCCGCATCCGTTGCCGCATTCGTGTCCGCATCCGTTGCCGCACCCGTTTCCGCATTCGTGTCCGCATCCGTTTCCGAATTCATTGCCGCAGCCGTTGCCGCAGCCGTTGCCGCAGCCGTTGCCGAATTCATTGCCGTTATGATTACACATATCATTCACCTCCTTCATATCCTATTTAGCAAACGCTATGTTACATTATATTCGGCTCTTAAAAAAATGTTCGACATTTTTTGAGCTTTTTCGAGTTTCGGGCAACTTTATTTTGGGTTTTAAAACACAAAAGCTTCCACATATGGCGTTTGTGTTATATGTGGATTTCTTGTCGAAAAATATCGCAACAAAAGGCTTTGTTGTCGAATGTTTTAGACTCTTGCAGAATCCGCTGAACTAAAAAACACAATGTTGTCTAACTCCATTGACTTGTGTAAAATCGTGTGTTATCATTGCAGATGTTGGATACCTAATCCAACAAAATATAATACTTAAATACAAATAGGAGGTCAAAATGACTAAAAAACAAGTAAGGGTTCTAATCGGGGATGACAGCGCGGAATGCGGAATGGCGTGGGCACGCTCTTTAATGGCTAAGGGGATGTACGCGATTACAAGGCAAAAGAACGGGCGGGTCTTGCTCGAAACATTAAAGTCCGACAGATTTGACATTGTGGTTATTGAGGCAAAAATGCCGGAGTTGGATGCGGTGACTTTGATTAACGAAATGCGCGAACGTCTGGAATATTTTCCGACCATTATAGTTATAGCTAACTATGATTCGCCGCAAACCGAAAGAGAAGTCATGGAAGCGGGTGCGGAATACTACATGGTGAAACCGTTTGAGGTCGGAATCTTAGCGGTTAAAATCCAAAGGCTCATTGACGGTGCATCCGCCTGTGCGGTTACAGCTTATCCGTTTGACCAAAAGCAGGTTTCGTACAATATCCACGACACTGTCCCCGATAATATCGAGTATGTAGTGACCGATATTATTCATCAGATAGGAATCCCCGCGCATATAAAAGGGTATCATTATCTGAGGACGGCTATTTTGCTTGCTGTAGACGATTCGGACATGATAAACTATGTCACCAAATTGCTCTACCCAACTGTGGCAAAACAGTATTCAACAACGTCATCACGGGTTGAGCGCGCAATCCGCCATGCGATTGAAATCGCGTGGGACAGAGGCAATGTCGATACGCTGAACAGCTTTTTCGGGTATACCATTCACACCGCGAAAGGCAAGCCGACTAACTCGGAGTTTATCGCGCTGATTGCCGATAAGCTGAAACTGCGGTTTAAAAACCTCCCGACTTATAATGTGTGAACGTGGCCGACAAGTTTGCCTAATAGTAAACGACACCCCTCAAGGTAAAGCTTGAGGGGTGTTATAGTCGATTAACTTAAGAATCACTAAATCTTTGCGGAAAATTTTCCGCCATACTGCGTTGAATTTTGCTTAAATATCAGCGGATATTCGCACAAAATCCGCCTTGTCTGACGAAAAATTTTCACGCAAGTCTTCAAGCACTTCTTAAG
>WRLX01000007.1 GCA_009777415.1 Oscillospiraceae bacterium | reverse complement strand
ACAGCTTTTTTGCCGAGCTTGTGAGCAGGGTTGAATATACTGTTCCGATTAGCCAATATAATCCCGATGGCGTGGTGGTTAATACCAACTGGCTTCTCAGAAACGGCTCTCCTTATTATTACGAGGCGGCACGCGGAGTAAAAACCGGTGGCTTTGACAGCTATTACACAAGAGATGCCGATGGCGACTGGGTAAAACATGACGGGGTTGCGAATTTGGTCTCGGTTGCTCAACGGAATGTTGACGGCACGAGCTATCGTTATATGGTTGTCACAATGGGTGCACCGTGGCTTCAACGTGAAAACCGCGACACGGGGCAGCAGGGGTTGCACCATGCATTCAACGACCACAAGACTTTGTACAGTTGGGCATTTTCTACATTTTGGAACGCTTGCGTAATGCGTGCAACCGACCCCATTGACATTGTTAAGGTTTTAGACGGAGATGCGGACGAAGTTCAGCTTTTCCCTTTGATGGACTCAATGTCCTCCGAATTTTGGACACTTTTGCCTAAAAATCTCGATGTTGACAGCACTGTTAATAAAATAACCGAGTTGGCATCGGACGAGTGTACCTGCGGCAATCCGGGAAGTGATGAATGTGTCTGTGACATTCGCGCGGGAGTAGTCAGTGCGCCTATTGAAAAAGGGCAATTGCTCGGAACGGTTGAGTTACAGCTTGCGGGGCAGCCTCTTACGAAAATTCAGCTTGTCGCGGGTGACTCGGTTGCGCGAACCGGCTCTGCAATTGCGCGGGACAGGGTAAGCAGCATTTTCGGTAAGCGGTGGTTTGTTCCGTTGTTACTTCTGCTCGGTGCAACTGTAATCGTTTTGATTATACTAAGCTATATAAGGAAACATCGCAAAAGGTTAGAAAAAGCGCGGAAAAAGCCCCCCAACAGAAGAATACGCAGATGAATTTTACTGTTATTTCGGTTGGGCGGCTAAAAGAGAGCTACTGGGTTAGTGCGGTTGACGAGTATGCCAAGAGGATTAAGGCATTCGGTAAGCTCCGGTTGATTGATGTAAAGGAAGATGCGGCAATTCTCGACAAGATTCCGAAAGGCAGTTATGTATTCGCGTTGTGTATTGAGGGTCAAGCTCTGACAAGCGAAGAATTTTCCGAAGCGTTAGAAAAGATTTATGTTTCGGAGAAAAAAGGAATATGCTTTATAATAGGCGGGGCGGACGGGCTTCCCCCAAAAGTAAAATCTGTTTCGGACATGAGACTTTCAATGTCGGGTATGACTTTTCCGCACAGGTTAGCTAAGGTAATGCTGTTAGAACAGATTTACCGTGCGCTGTCAATACAGAATAATAAAAAATATCATAAGGTTTAAGAAAGGGACGTGGTGAGCTGTAATTTTCGCTACAGTATACCACACACGGTGTGTGAAATGATTGACCATGCTTCAAGATTTATAGGGGCTTTCACGGGATTTTCCGTGGGAGACGCTTTCGGCTATCCTTGCAGGGAGATGACTTTTGAGGAAATTTGCGGACGTTTTGAAAAAAGAGGCTGCCTCAGGCTTGCGGTAAGTGCGAAAACCAATACCGCGCTTTTTACCGATGCGACTCAAATGACACTATTCACCACAGACGGGATTTTGTGGGCAACACTTTCTCAAAAAGAAGAGGGCGTAAATTATACCGAGTATGTCTTTTATGCGTATCAGTTATGGCTTTACACGCAAACAAAGTCAATTGCGGGAGATGAGTATTCGTGGCTTTTTGACAAGAATATCAATGCCTACAGGTCTAAGCTAATCAAGACCAAGGGGCTTTATCAAAACCGTGCGATTGAAAAAACTAACGTCGAGCAGCTTTCTAAAATACGCAACTCGTCTTACGGCAAAATTATTTCGCCTTTAAACAACTTTTCCGACACAGGTGCGGTTAAGCGTGTTTTGCCTGCGGGATTGTTTTTTAATTATGATGCGGAGCTTGCGTTTCGTGCAGGAGCGGACTTTGCCGCAATAACCCACGGGAATCCCGTTTCCTACCTTTCGGCGGGGTTCTACTCAGCAGTAATCGCCTGGTTGATTAACGGCTTGAACATTGACAGCTCGATTAAAAAGTCAGTCGATATACTCAAGAGCTATAAGAACAGTGACGAAGTTTTAAAGGTTATTGAAAAGGTGCTGAAATTCCTTTCCGATGACAATATACCTCCGACCACCGCTGTTACGCGGATTGGCACGGATGATGACGCGGCACAGGCATTGGGGGTTGCTTTATTTTCGGCGGCTTTGTTTGAAGACAGCTACGAAAATGCAATTCGCCTTGCGGTCAATCACGATGGCAGAAGCGATGTCTGCGGTGCAATGTGCGGCGGATTGCTCGGCGCGTATCACGGTGCGGGTTTTATTCCGAAAAAATGGGTGCAAAAGCTGTCTTATTTACGGTTAATCGAAGATATTGCCATTTCTTTGGTGGAAAACTCTTACTTTAATGAAGAACCCGAACCGAAGTCGGTGTCGGATAATTTCGGGAAGAACTCGGTTTCGGAGGATGACTTTTTTGCCAAGGAAGAAGGGGAGTTTGACTACGATAACTGATGTATCCCAATCATAGTCAAGTCTGTGGCAGCCGAGCGGACTGCATTGTCCCAGAAAGTGTATATATACCCCCCTCGTATTACAACCGCATGAAACCTTGTATTAAACCCTATTTCGGTGATTTTGCCGACTTCCGCAAACTCCCCGCCGTTGCTGTCTTCGATATAGTTAAGTGCGAAGAAACTCTCAACGCGAGTGACCGAGTTAAAATAAGTCACCGGGATTATAATAATGCCCGACTCACGGCTCGCCGCAACAGCCTCCCTGAACATTTCGGCGGAGGTATTTGTGTAATCATGCCAAACTGCATCATTAAGCGAAAGTCGGTAGACTTGTTCGGTTTTTGATGCGCCGCTTTCATTAACGTACATAGTAACCATAACGCCTTGGCGGTTTCCTTCCTCATCAATGTCAATTCCGACTGTAAAAAAGCGATTGTTGCCCCATCGGTAAAACTCCTTATCGGATATTAGGGTGTCTACATCGTTTAGGAATGCAGGTTTAGCCGAGTTCGTTGTATCAATTGCGTAGGCTTTTGCCGGATGATGCGCTATAATGTAGGCTGTGTCATTGTCAAACGCCGCACCCGCTGTTGTTCCGTCTGTGGTAACGCTCCCCGAACGCGAGAGGGCTGACATACCTGTATCAAACAAGTGCAACACGGCAGTATTGCCGAGGTCGGCGACTACTCGTATAACACCGGCCCGCTCATCAATAAAGCCGCGGTTGACTATTCCCGAAACGCTCCCCCATGCGGGATTGCTCAACACGCTCCCGAAAACGCTGTACCGCAACAAGCGGGACTCGTTTTTTTTCTCGGAATAAAAGCCGATAATAAGTGAGCCGCCGATTTCGTCATGCGAGTAACGCACACTGTCTGCCGTGTTACCCGAAACGGCATACAGCGTGAAATTATCACGTGACACAGATGCAATAACGCTCATGTCTGAATAGGGTGCGTTCCCGATAAATTCAATATTTTCAAGCTCTGCAAGGCTACGCTCGGCATTGTCGTTGCCGATATTATAGGTTGGAATATAGTACGTGTACTCATCATCGTTTTTTAACGGAGTGTAATCGGCTATAACAAAAAATCCGCCTTCGTGTAGGACAACTTCTTTGAATCCACCGTCAATGCGATACTCTTCGTCGGGAATTCCGGTAAATTCAAGTGCGTCAAACTCGTATATAAGAGTTTGCGGAACATTAAAAATAGCTACACGTTCGTCTATGACTTCGTCTTCGTTTTCGCTTTTGTTTTCAATAATGACTTTATGCAAATCGGTACATATAACATAAAGCCTGTCATTTTGCTCGAACATTCCGATAATTTCCCATGCGGAACTATCACGACTGTCGTAGACGGGGTACGGCGTAAAAGCCGGTGCATCGCTCATAATCCCCGAATCAATCTCGACTGCGTGAACCGATTTATCGGTAATCTTAAAAAGATACCGATTGCTCGCCGTTATTACCGAAAGGGCGTTCAACGGTTCTGTAAATTTTTCAGCCCGCCAGATTGCCGTTTCGTCAATATTTTCGCCGCGCGAAGATTTCCCCGATTGGAGCGTGTAAATCTCTTCATAGCTTTGGGGGACTCTTCCGCCGAATCCCGGAATGCCCTGCTTGCCCGTCATGTAGGGAATCAGGAAGCTTGAGAGTGCTAAAATGAACCCGAGTGAGAGGCATATAATAATTTTGGGCAGGTTTTCGCTGCGGGCGGATTGGTCAAAATCGCCCCGTTCGCCGTATTCGTCAGAGTCATCATAATCTGGTGAGCCATCGCCGTTATCGGAAACTCCCGCCTCGTCCCACAACTCCTCAACGCTCGTTCCGTTGTACGCCGAATCATCGTCAATACCTCGGTCAAGGCTTATTTCATCGGTGGCGAACAATTCGGCTTTGGTTTCGTGCGACAGCTTTTCCTCGTTTTGGGGTTTAACCGTTTCACCCGCCAAGATTGAGGTAAGGCGTGTTTCGAGTTCCGCCCGCTTTTTCTTTTGATTCCGCTTTTCGCGTCGGTCGCGGGCGGTTTTCAGCAGATTTTCATAATCATTGCCTGTAATGGGCGAATTTTCTAATATTTCTACAAGCCGCGAGTAACTCATTAAAGGATTTTCCTTTATTTCGGAGTAGTCTTTGTTGCTTATATCGGTATGCCCGATTATGGCGAGAAACTCCCTGCCCGTAAGCTGCTCTTGTTTAAGTGCGTTAAGAAATTCAGGAACACTCATTTACTCTTGTCCTTTCTGCTTATTTAACTTTATTTTAACACATATTTCAAAAAAATGCAATTTTTATTAAAATTTGCAAAAGGCTTGATTTATTTTTTAAACGGTGATATAATAATGAAACACTTATGTGTTGAAAGGGAATGGGTAAAAGTTTGAATAATAGCGGAGGTGTCATCGGCTTCGCCGGTGAGCAGTCCGCTTGACAGGCTTATTCATGGAGGCTTTGTGTCTCAGAAAGGCATGGTCATAACAATGAAAAAACTCTTATTATTTTTACCGCTTGTATTGACGTTTATTGTTACAGCTTGTATGGGAAGCATTGGCATTGAAAATATTGAAAATGACATTGAGATAACATCTGATACATATGTTGAAACCGAAACAGCCGAAACCACAACATCCGCTCCGCCAATAACGACAAATACGGTCACGACAACCACGTCTGTCACAACAGCGACCTCCGAAACCGTGACTGTGTCTGAAACAACTCCCATTATAACCGAGCCACCCGCGACTGAACCTCCAGAACCTCCTCCGCCGCCTCCGGAGCCTGTTTACAATTCGTTTGCAGGTGATATTGCATGGGAGATACTCGGTTTAGTCAATGCGGAAAGAGCCGCCGCAGGTATTCACGGATTAAGTTGGGATGAAAATTTTGCTTACACTGCGCGAATCAGGGCATCGGAAATAATAGAGCTTTTCAGCGCGGACCACAAGCGACCCGATGGCAGGGAATGGTACACGGTGATTGTCGAAGCGGGGATAAGCTACAGGAGTGTCGGGGAAAATATGGCACGCGGCGGGCATTCCGTCGAAGGGGCAGCATGGTATAGCCCAGCGGTTGTAATGGACGGGTGGATGAATTCCCCCGGACACAGGGCAAATATACTTAACAGCAATTTTGATTATCTCGGGGTCGGCGTTGTCGATTTCGGCGGGACGCGGTATTATGTTCAGCATTTCGGCACTTATTTGTAGTGTGCTGAAAAGGGAAGGGTAAAAGTTTGAAAATAAATCTAAGGTGGTGCGGGCTTCGCCGGTGAGCAGTCCGCTTGACAGGCTTATTCATAGAGGCTTTTGTGCCTCGGAAAGATATGGTAATAATAATGAAAAGAAGAGATAGGGATAAGCTTATGCTTGTGTATAAGATTTTAGCGGTTGTTTTGGCGATTGCCATGATTATCGGGATTATTTTCGGTTCGGGCGAGTTGCTTAGCGGGATTTAAAGCTGGGAAAATCACGCCGAAAAAATTTTTTTAATTTTATTTATATAATGTCTTGACATTGTAGTATTTTTGTGATACAATGGTTTTCGTGCTAAAATGAGCAGGTGTACCGAAGAGGTCATAACGGGGCGGTCTTGAAAACCGTTTGGGTGTAAGCCCACAGGGGTTCGAATCCCTTCACCTGCGTTTGAGAGTTGCCCGTTACGTTGTTCGTGACGGGTGATTGGACATAGTGTATAATACCAATTATGCCCCCGTAGTTAAATGGATATAACGAGGTCCTCCTAAGACTTAATTATAGGTTCGATTCCTATCGGGGGTATTTTACTCTATTCCTCACAGACGTAAGCGAGCCATAAAAGTGCGTTTTCCGCACAATCTGAGATTTATTTCCGGCCTTTTATATCATTCCTCCTTCAGCACCAATCAACTCCAATTATGCCAAACATTCTGCACATCGTCATTGTCCTCGAGCAACTCTAACAGCAGAGTCATTTTTTTCACCTGCTCCTCTTGCGTATCGCCGTCAAGCGCGGTATACGTAGACGGGAGCTGTTCATTTTGCGCCGACAACACCTTATACCCGCGTTCGGTTAATGCCGCGCCTGTTTCACCCGCCGCATTAGGCGCGGTATAGACTTCGATAACGCCGTCTTCTTCATGGAAGGTATAATCGTCTGCACCCGCCTCAATTGCGTGTTCCATAAAAGTTTCCAAATCTATATCGCCGTCTTCGTTATCAATAACGGCAACTCCTTTTTCATTGAACATAAACGAAACACAGCCGGATGTCCCCAAGTTCCCGCCGCATTTGTCGAAATAATGCCGCATTTCCCCGGCAGTCCTGTTGCGGTTATCGGTAAGACAGCTTACAAGGACGGCAATCCCCGCCGGGCCGTATCCCTCATAGGTACAGCTTTCGTAATCGTTTTTTTCGCCTCCGCCCGCTTTCTTCAAAAGCCTATCAATATTATCGCCCGGTATGTTGTTGGATTTTGCCTTGGCAATGAGGTCACGAAGCCTGTAATTAACATTTGGGTCTGCGCTCCCGTTTTCTCTTATACATACTAATATTTCTCGCGAAATCTTTGTGAAAATTTTTGCCCTCGCATTGTCTTTTTCGCCTTTCTTCCTTTTAATAGTACTCCACTTTGAATGACCCGCCATATTTTTACCCTTTCCCTTTCTGCACTAATGCGCAATAAAAATTCGTTTCCCCATTTTAACGGGGATTGGTTTTTACCCTTTCCCTTTCCGCACGAGTATGGTGTTTGAAAGTTTCGTTTTCCGCGCTTACCTCGGTTTACTTTCGAACTTTTACACCCTTTCCCTTTCCGCACAAACGCGCCTGCTTCAATTTAGAATATTGTAGCATATATTTCCCGATTTGTCAATATTTTTGAAATTGAAACCCGCCGCCCCTTATCGTGAAGGGACAACGGGTTCCGACAATACACTACTATGTCATTTGAGGTGATACTACTATTATAACTTTTAATAATTCATTTGTCAATAGGTTTTTTGTAAAAATTTCCCAAAAACAGTTCGACATTATTCGACAACGGCACAATATATTGGGTTTGATTTTGGGTTAGGCACAATAATATAAAAAATCCCCCCTCCCACGTGGAGTTCTACTAATCATTACCATAATGTAAGGTAACACCGCAGGGCAATCCCTGCACCCCTCGCCTGCGGGCGAGAGAGCCGCCCCAAGGGGCGGGGTATTACCCTTGATTCCAATAAAAGCCGTCAATTTTTATTATCCTCATTATATCGAAACCGAGAGCCGACAGCGGGAATTTTGATAATTCCTCGCTGTTTGCCGTTATCAAGTATTCAATGTTAAGCGTTGTGTTACCGTAAACGGTGTCAACGATTAACGCACTGTGAATCGCGCCCCCGCCGCCGTCTATGAACTGCACTATATCGCCCGCCTCACCCTCGGTATAACTACAGAGCCGCGCGGCAATGTGCGAATCGGCAGAGGTGATATACTCGTAGAATTTTGCGGCGTTTACCCATGTGTCCGCCTCGGGAGTCCACTGTTGCTCGGCGGGAATCCCCCCGCTGTTAATACATTGCGAAGTGAAATTAGTGCCATTTCGCGGGAACTCCTTAAATTCATGGTTTCGTCTTACACGTTCCCTATGAGTAAACCGACCCGCGTATTGAACCGCCATATCCCTTTCATAAGGGAATCGGTAATGTCGGTTTTGATTTAATGCATCGTTTTCATCTTCGCCGACAATCTCACTTTCCGGTTCAATAAAATAAACATCACGTTCAAGGACTGTTTTTAATTGAGCGGCATAGTCGTTTATTGTCAAAGCATCTATAGTGCCTATGGAATGCCCGTCCGCCTGAATCAGCTTATCAAGCTCATCGGTGATATACAAAGAAAGCGCGGAATTGCTTTCATGCCGATTAATGAGCCATTGTCCCGACCTTTTGTCAAACACAAAAAAATGCTCAACTCCGGCATAACTGCTTAATTTATCGCCGATTCCGTCAAATACCGCCGCAAAACATTCAAGGACGCGGATTTCCACAAAATCCTCCGCACCGAAACTGACAGAAGTCAACTGTAATCCCACATCGCAGACCGCGAACCGTAAATCAATCGCAGCTTGCTTACGTGTGTGAATCTGCCTTTCAAGAATTAAAAAGTCTGCCCCCTTACTGCGGGAATGACGCTCGTACAACGATGACAGCTCATTTGTATCGCCCGAAAGCGAGCCTAACACATTGTTGTATTCAACAAAATAATGTTTAAGCGCGTCCTCTAATCCGGGTGTGTCGCCGAGTTCTTTCTCAAAAGACATTCCCGAGTTTGCTCCGCCTTTTACTTCATAGACATTGACGTTTACCGAATATGCCCGCTCGGATTTGAACAACTCATTATTAAACAGCTTGTCAAAAAAGTCAAAAAAACTTGCCGCCCCGCCCATGAAAAGCAAAAACCAAAGACCCCCGACAACAACTAATGCTATCGATATTGCAAAAATCAACCTCTTAACCAAATTTTTACCCTATTCCTTTCCGACACCAACAAACCATAAAAGTGCGTTTTCCGCGCAACCTCAGATTTATTTTTAAACTTTTACCCCATCCCTTCCTTGCATTCCCCTTTTGTCATATACTTATTTACTTTAACTCTTTTAGGCGGCTTCGGCGCACCTTCTACCACGAGTACATATTCCCCGCGCGGCTTTTTTGTTTCGTATAACTCTGTTATTTCGGATATTCGCCCGCGTATGACTTCCTCGTAAAGCTTAGTAAGCTCTCGGCAGACTGCGATTTTCCTGTCCCCCAAAATCTCATGCAGGTCGGCAAGAGTGCTTTTCAGCTTGTGCGGTGCTTCATAAAAAATCAGCGTTTGCCTGCCTTCCTTGATAGAGTTTAAATGACTTGTCCGCCGTTTTTTTGTAGTACTCAAAAACCCCTCAAAGCTGAACCTGCTTGTGTCAAGCCCCGATACCGCCAATGCCGCCGTCAATGCACAGGGACCCGGGACTACATAGACAGGGACATTATTTTCGGCACACATCCTCACAAGAACCTCGCCGGGGTCGGAAATGCATGGCATACCCGCATCGCTTACAACTGCGCAGGTTTCGCCGTCTTTCAACCGTTTGACAATCTCAACGCTTTTTGAGACTATGTTATGCTCGCGGCAAGACATAAGCTTGTTCTTGATTCCCAGCCGCGACAGCAACAATCCCGACACCCTTGTATCCTCCGCCGCAATAAAATCCGCACTTTTCAGAGTATAAGCCGCCCGCTCCGATATATCCGACATATTCCCAATCGGTGTACCCACTACATATAACGCGCCTTTTTTTACCGTTTCCGCGACTACTGCTTCCGCACTTACTGTTTCCAACATACATTTTACTCCCTAACTTCCCGCCTGCTGCTTCCAACATACATTTTACTCCCTAACTTCCCGCCTGCTGCTTCCAACATACATTTTACTCCCTAACTTCCCGCCTGCTGCTTCCAACATACATTTATGCCCGACTTTCCGCCTTTTTTACCGCTTATTAAAAACAGCCGTGCGGTATTGCTTTTTTTTGCGGGTATTAACATTATTTCCTTTGGCTCAATTGAACACGACTGCATTGCCGCTATACATTCACAAAGACGCGGCGCAGTCATGCACATTTTAAGCTCGCCGCCGAATTTAAGCAAATACTCCGCCGCCTTTACAACATCGACAAGTGTACACCCGGCACAACCGGACTCATCGCCATGCTCGTATCGCGCCGTTTTTTGGGATTTAGAATCGCGTTCAAAACCGCTGTTTTGCGAATAATAAGGCGGATTCGCCGTTACTAAGTCAACAGTCTCACGCCCGATTTGCATTAAAACTTCCGCACTTTTGAGGTCGCCTTGAACGACTTCTATAAGGTGGGCAAGCGCGTTTTCGGCTACAGTATGCCTCAGCAAATCCGCCGCTTCTTGTTGAATTTCAACTGCAACAATTTTCCGCGCTTGATTTTTACTTTCCCTGTTGAGCAGCAAAAGCGGAATTATTCCGCAACCCGAACACAAATCGACAACAACCTTGTTTTTGACATTGCGGGCAAACTCGCCTAATAAAAGCGAATCTGTCCCGAATCGGTGTTCCTTTGACATAAACAGCTTTAATTGCCCGGCATCTCCGAGCTCAAACACTTCATACTCCATAGGGTACAAACACCGCTATTGTATAAATACAGGAATACAGCGCGATTGCCGCAATTGTTCCCGAAATGATATACCGTCGGTAACGCCTTGCACACGAGATGAATACAATAAACAACGCCATCAGACTGTACACTGCCGAAACGCTCAGGAACAGCGTTTCAAGTGTAATAAGCGAACCTGTGCCAACGCCGATTCTTAAAGGATACAGCCCCGGGATTTCCGAAATGGTAACATTGTCGGCATTGACGATTATTTCCGCCGTCCATGCGAAAAAAGCCGTAAAAATCGCCCCCATTAAAACAACGGCAAATAAAATCGTCCGCAAGTCAAGGAGGGGCAGGGAATTGTTTTCGTAGACAAAAATACAACAAATTACCGCAACTAACAACAACGGGCAAACACTGTCAATATATTTTCCGTACATAAGAGCTTCCTGCGACTCATATAGATTGAACCGCAGTCTTTCTATTACGCTTATTGCTAAATTAAAAAATACCGACAAAAACGCAAACATTAAAAACAAAGAAATTCTGACAGGTTTTTCCGGCTTTGGCACTTCTTTTGCCTTAGTGTTTGCAAGAGCTTTTATAAAAAGGAAAAAGCCCAAGATTCCAAGCCCCCATGTCGAAACGGCAAAATAATACAATTGCCCGGTAATCAGCCTGATTAAATCCACGGAATCAAAGCCGCGCGGGAAATTCGGGCGAGCCACAAAATCCGTCAAACTTGCCGCTCCTCCGTCCGAAAGAAATACCGCAACCCCTAACAGCGTTACCGGAATCAAAAATTCCAATGTGCAGACGATTTTCTTTTTGTAAAAAATGCGGGCGAACAAAATCGTAAGAATCATCGCAACGGCAACCGCAAGCATACTCTTATTGACAAAAACGCCCGCAACAATAACTACCCCCAGCAAAACAGACAGGAGCGGCTTAATCACGGGATGCTTCACCTCCGCCTTTGCATTCGCTTTAACACCGGGCTTTGCGTTTGCCGAGATGAGCATAATCAGCGCGAGGATTATCGGGAACAAAAAGCCGAATGACTCATCAGTTGTTAATGTAGAACGCGCTATAACGGCAGGATATGCCAACGCCGCCAAAGCGACAATCAACCTCTGCCACTTGTTATTCACGCCTAAGCAAAGCGCGACTGCATAAGCACTCGCGGGGATTAGTGCAGTCAACCCCAAATTTATTATAATATTCATACCAAACAGTATAGCATATTTATCACCAAAAATCAAATAACAATTTTTTTGTTAAATCGCACAAATTATGTTGATTTTTATAAAAACTTATGTTATAATGTAACAAAGGTTATGTTGGCATAAGATAAATAAGATAGTAAGGAGGGAAACCATGTCTGAATTTATTGATACTTTAAAAAGATTCCGCTGTGTCGGAGTTTGTATAGATATAACAAAGGATTTGCCTGTCGTTGTTAATAAAGAATATCAAACAGGAAAAAAAAGCATAACGGCAAATCTGATTGATTTAATCAATGCGGAGGATTTGACTGTTGTTTTGACGAGGATAGATGAGATTACTATGGAGGGGGCGGGTTCTTTAAGATTGACCTGCCGTTTTGTTCCCGAAAATAAACAGTATCTCATTTGCTGTGAAATGCGCCGTGAAAAGCGGTTGGGGAAAACCCTTGATTATCTTTTCGGCGTTATTATGGATGTCGCCGAGTTTAATAAAAGTATGGACTCTGACCCCATGCAACAGGAATTGATTAAGAAAAAGTTAAACAAGTTTTCCCCTTCCGACTCGGCGAGCTGTGACACCGGGATTTCCGGAATTATCGGCAAGGAGTATCTTTCGAGAATCCAAAGCCCGTTAGGCAATGACTATGGGCTGAAAACCGCGATTTTTACCGAATGCGGGCAGTTTATCTGCTCCGCCGACCCGGCGCAGACCGAGCTTGATATTCGCAGCTATAAGCATTCGAGACAAATCTACATAAAAATAAATCATGTGATTTATGCTGTGTGGATTATCGCATCAAATGATTCCGCGCTTATTGAGCGGCATTCGCCGATTCACGCTATTCTCGCCGAAAACCTTTCCAAAATCGCCAACTCGTATGTAATGCTGTATAACGAAATGGTTAATACCGAACACGCCAACAAATTGCTGAGTGAAACGATTGAACAGCAGATGTTGCTTAACGGAATATACAGCAAGGTTCTTAACGAGCGCAATTCTGTCGAAACAATACAATCGGTAGTAAATTTAACCGGAGAGTTTCTTAAATTAGAGCGGGTTATTGTTTATGAGGATGTTCCCGAGAACGAAGAGTACAGGTCGGTTTATGAGTGGCTTCCGGCAGTTGAATGCGATGCCGAAAATCCCGAAGTTGCGAAAAGCCCGAAACAGTTCAGGTATACCGATTATCCCGAGTTGGTTGAAGAATTAAACGCCTACGAGACCTATTTTTCCAACAATCCCGAGCATAATGTACTTGGGCTCGATTTTTCATCGTATGTTGCGTCCAATCTTAACGGCGACGGCTCAAAATACGGGATTATACTCTATGTAGTCAACGACCCCCTCCGGATTTTAACTCATGCGGAAAAACGCCTGCTACGGAGCGTTTCGCAAATAGTCGCCGCCGTCTCAATGAGGTGCAGGGACAATGAAAAGCTTGATGCAACTAACGAAAGGTTATACCAACTGGCATACCGTGACCAAAAACTCGGATTCAAAAACAAGGCTTCGTTAGGTCTTGACATTTCCGAGGCACTTGAAAGCGGGAAGCAGGGGGCAATTGTCGCTTTTAAAATCTCTAACATTAAATATATAGGCAATTTCGAGGGACAGGATTATGCTGACAGGCTTCTCGCCGAAATTCTCGACAGCGTTTCAAAGTTTCAAAACTCTGCCGAGCCTTACAGGTTTTCCGACAATGTTTTTATGGTTTTGATGAGGGATACCGATGTGGCTGGTGTTAAGGATTTTTGCGATGTTTTGGTTAATCGTTTCCATGAACCGTGGAGCGTTGGCGGCAGGGAGAATTATTTGGGAATCACTACGGGGGTCGCGCTTTACCCTAATGCAGGGGTGACTGCCGATGAGCTTTACCGAGCGGCGGAAATATCTATAGATAAAGCAAAGGAGTTCGGTGTCAACTCATATGCGTTTTATTCGGGGGAGTTTGAGCCGCGCAGAAACGAGGATTATCATTGCGCGCAGATTTTGAGGGATGCTGTTGAAAACGATATGGGCGGCGTTGACGTTCAGTACTTCCCTGTTTACAGTAATCAAAAAGAATACAAAAAGGGCGATGAGCGTAAAATAGTGTCGTATGAGGCAGTGCCTGTAATTTCAAAGCAGTTAAACCCGGAGCTTTACCCATCGCGCGTTATTATGGAAATTGCCGAAAAAATGGGAATAGACGTTACCATTGACAGGTGGCTTATAAAACAAGCTTGCGAATTTTGTAAAAAGGCGAGAATCAAAAACCGGGAAATGACAGTCAGCGTCAGTGTTTGCGCTCGTTCCCTTATTACAGGCGAAGTTGTCACAATGATTAAAGATGCACTAAAAGAAACCAAACTCCCCGCCGCGGGATTGGCAATCCAGTTTTCGGAGCGTATTGTGGCAATCAACTATGACAGGTTTATATCGGTACTCAGTGTGCTGAAAAAGACGGGAGTGTCGGTCATACTCGACAATTTGGGTTCGTATTACGCGGCGGGTACGCTGTTGCGCCATTCGGGTATTAACGCGCTAAAGGCGGATATAACCGTTTTCGAGAGCGGAATTGATGAATTTAGCGAGTCTTATGTTTCCGGCTTAATAAATCTTGCGAAAACTAACGGAGTGAGCATCGGGGTAAGGTCAATCGAAAACGAGTCCCGCCTTGAGGGGATTGTGCAAGGCGCGGATTGGTATCAAGGCGGGTTTTATTCAACTCCGGTAAACGAGGAAACAGCTATTCGATTGGTCTGAACAGGCTCTGAGTAACTCTGATAAAAATTTTTTAAAAATTTTTTCATTTTGCTATTGACATTTACAAAAAAATGTATTATAATGCTTTAGAGAGTTAATTGCGGGTGTAGTTCAATGGTAGAATCCCAGCCTTCCAAGCTGGTTGTGTGGGTTCGATCCCCATCACCCGCTTCTCTTTAAATAAACAAACCTCTGCAGTTTCCTGCGGAGGTTTAATTTTTGCCCTCTATACAGTCAGACTTGTCTGTGAACCCCACACACATAATTACCAAAATTGTTTGTGCAATTTTCACAAAATTGTTAAAAACCTCTTGACTTTTTTGTGAATATGTTGTAAAATTGGATTAAGTTCTTAAAGATATACTTTTTGGCGAAAGAAATCCGAAGAACAAAAAAAATCTTATTAAATCTACGTAAATGGAAAAACGAATTTTTATGGCACATTTGTGCAGAAAGGGCATGGGTGAAAGCTTGAAATTAAATCTACGTAAATGGGAAAACGAATTTTTATGGCACATTTGTGCAGAAAGGGCATGGGTTAAATGAACATTAAAAAAATGATTCTTGCGGTGAGGGTTATGGTTCCGGCGACACTTATTCTGTTGGGTGTTCTCTTTTTTGTGCTTGTTTCGCTTATAAGCGAGACTTCAAGGTTGCGCGAAGAATGTGCGCAAATCCTTGAGTGCGGCAACACGTTACAGCACAGCAACGACAAAGCAGTCAAGCTTGCGAGGCAGTTCTCGTTCTCTCTTAACGAGTCAATCCTTGGCGAATACTCTGCCGCCCTCAACAAGATTGATGCCGACATTTCGCGAATGGGCGAGTTTAATCTGTCAAACAGTGAACAGCAAACGTGGAACTCGATTGTGGCTCTTCTCGACAAATTGGCCGCCATGGAAGACACTGCGTTTGGATTGTACAGGGGCGGCGATGCGGACGCAATGGTTGAAATTATACAAGGCGATGAGTATTACGGGAACGATGTCGAACTCGCCGCAAAAATCAACGCTTACTTAGGCGACATTTCGGAGAGATACAACAACGAGGTTGAAACTGCCGTCAATCGCGGGGTGACGTTTATTGCCGTGTTCTTCTTTTTCGTATTCTTGTCGTTACTCGTGTTCTTCCCGGTGACGAACTCTATTATCAAGAAGCTGTTTTGGCACGAAAACATCTTGGATAACATCCCTTTTCCTTTGTCAATCACGAACAATAAAAGGGAGTGGACTTTCATCAACAAGCCCGTTGAGCAGTTTTTGGGTAAAAAGCGAAACGATGTTATCGGAATGCAGTGTTACAATTGGGGAGCGGGCATATGCAAAACGCCTCAATGCGGTGTGGAATGCTTGGCTCGCGGCGAAACTCATTCTTCTTTTAGTCAGCAGGGAATGGATTTCAGGGTTGATGTCGCTTACTTGAGCGATGCTAAGGGAAACCGTGTCGGTCACATTGAAGTTGTGCAAGACATATCCCATTCTGTTTCAGCTAAGAGACGTGACGATGAATTGATTAAAAATGCCACGATTTTAAGTGAGCAGTTTGCCAAAACGTCACAAGAAATAGCGAACAGCTCTCAAGCGATTGCGCAAGGCTCTACCGAGCAAGCCGTTGCCGTAGGCGAGCTGTCGAGTACCATTCAAGAAATCGAGAGCAAGACCAAGGCGAATGCCGAAATGGCGGACAGTGCCGCGAAACTTTCGTCCGACATTAAGTCTAAAGCTGAAAAAGGCAGCAGACAAATGGATGAATTAATGTCGGCAGTCCAAGACATTAACGAAGCGAGCGGGCAAATCGAGAAAGTCATCAAAGTCATAGATGATATAGCGTTTCAGACGAATATACTCGCGCTTAATGCGGCGGTCGAGGCGGCAAGAGCGGGCAGCGCGGGCAAGGGATTCGCTGTCGTTGCCGAGGAAGTACGCAACTTAGCCTCTAAGAGTGCCGAAGCGGCAAGCAATACAGGCGAACTGATTGAAGATTCTATTTCAAAGTCCAATTTAGGGATGTCGTTAGCAACCGAAACAACCCGCTCACTTAAAGAGATTGTTGACGGCATTAATCACAACGCCGAGATTATTTCGCAGATTGCGCAATCTTCCGAAGAGCAGGCGGTTTCCATCAGAGGAATCAAGTCGGGCGTTGAGCAGGTTGCCGATGTCGTTCAGCAGAACTCGGCTACATCGGAACAGAGTGCCGCCGCAAGTGCTGAAATGAGCAGAGAGGTACTCCATTTGGAGAGCTTGCTTGTGAATTTCAAAAGTGAATAAAAATTTTACCCGCCGTAACACACAGTTACGGCGGGTTTGTTAAACTCAGAACCTGTCTTCAATTAGCTTTGCAATATCCCGGATGTCGCCCGGTAATCCCGTAACGCTGTCCGCGCAACTCACAAAGCTTAACGATATTGTCGCGCGAAATCGATTTTGCCCCGCCGAGAATCTCCGCATTAATAATCGTTTTCGCCCAATGCTCAAGAGTTTCCATGCGGTGAAACGCAGTAATAAGGTCACAGCCGAGCGTAATCGCGCCATGGTTTTGCAAAAGCAACGCATCGTGCATTTGCAAAAAAGGCGCAATCGAATCCCCTACCTCATCGGTGGACGGAGTAGCATACGGCGCGACAGGCACAGAGCCGAGAGTAAGCACCGTTTCTATCATGGAATAATCGTCCAACGCCCTGCCCGCAATTGCAAAAGCCGTTGCACACGGTGGATGCGCGTGAACCACAGCTTTAACATCATCACGCTCATTGTAACAGCGCAGGTGCATTTTTATTTCGGATGAAGGCTTACGAAGGGATTTCCCGCGCCTGTCAAACAAAACAAGATTCCCCGGTGTAACATCGTTTAGGGATACTCCGGCGGGAGTCCCCAAAAAAACTTCATTACTCAGCCTGAGCGAAACATTCCCATCGGTTGCGGCGACCCAACCGAGCCGCCACATCTTTTTGCAAATCTCGCATACCGACTCGCGCAATCCGCGTACTTCAGCCTCAGTCATATCGCCGCCCTGTCGTAGTTATAGCGAAAGATTTTGAGCGTTTCGAGCAGCGAGCAATACTTATCTATCAGGCAAACAAGCCATGCCTCTTTACAGGTCGGAATATTAATAAAAGTCATCGGCCACATATGCTTCCTTATTATATTCCGCTCCTTTTTATTGAGGGTGAACTGTTGCTTCGCATTTTCCAATGCGATTTTCGGGTGCTTAAACCCGTGGAGTTTGTCCCACTCGTCATGCCAATCATACAGAAAAAAGTCATGCAACAACGCGCCGCGAATCAAACTGCGAAAATCAACCTTCATGTTCATTTTACGCGCAAACCTGCAACTGTACTCGGCAACGGCAACACTGTGAGAATATACCGAAACATTCCCATGGTGGACAAACTCCTTGGTTTTCTGCATTTCGGGCGCGCCGAGAATTTCCGCAACATCCTCTTTAAATTGTTTAACCTCTTTAAGTCTGTGCCTCTTTGCCTTCATCGTCTTCCCCCTCCATTTCTTGCGGCTCGTGTTTTTCGGTGAGCTTGCGGATTGTTTCTATATTTTTCTTAATGTTATTTTTCAGGTTGACATTTATATTTTTGAACACAGCATCGCGAAATTCACGAATTTGCTGCGCCCCGCCCATTCGGAGCAGACTTTTATGCAAAGCATCCCTCAATTGCTCATATGTCATCTTTTCCAAGAACCTTTGGATGTTTTCGTGGCGTTTTATCTGTATAATCGTGTCCGTACCGATTATCAACGTCATTGAAATATTTACCGCTACAATCAAGTAAAGGTGCAATGACGACACAAAATCGGACACCCTGTCATACAAAAAATAACTCATAAAAAGCGACAGCAGCCCCCAAAAAAGCGAGGAAACAAGCGAAATCCTGTTTTTATAGGTGAATTTATAAGTCAGCTTGAGCATACTGTAGTCCCAAAACTGCTTTTTAAAGACACGCTCCAAAAAGCTCCCCACCATGTATTCCAACAGCGTTGCGAGCGACATTCCGACAAAAAACACCAAAAATATATTAACATACATTCGCGGGGAAGCGTCTTTAAGAGGAAGTCCGACCAAAGCAAAGAGGATCCCCCCGAATCCGTAAATGGGGATATACGGTCCCGTCAAAAAACCTCTATTTATCAGACGCTTATGGCTGACCGATTCAATAACGCTTTCCATAAACCAACCGATTACATTGAATAAGAAAAAAATAAACAGCCAATACAAAAAAGTCTCTAAAAACATTAGCCCTCCTGCGTTAATTTCCGAGGAGGTTCTATTAACGCCCTCTGTTAATTATTCTCGCATTTATATAAGACGGCTCGACATTAACCCATTTCCCCGCGAGTATTTCGGAGAGACACCGCTCAAATTCATGCTTTTGATTAAGCAACAACTGCGCTTGAATATTGTCGCGGTCGTTCCCGCTGTTGATTAACCTGTCATACTCGTCTTGCTCAAACTCGGCGAAAACGTCAACATCTTCCGCCCCGCCCCCTTTTTCGATAAGCACCCTAAAAGCGGCAGTCCTAAATTCGGCGGCGGAATCCTCGATAACGGTAAACAACACACATTCATACTCGTTAGTCTTGTTATTAACAAAAACGTCCGCGAATATTACTTTTTTTACCGAACCGATTTTGGCGTAGTCATATACAGCATCAATTGCGGTCTGCGCCGCGGACTGCTCGGCGGAAATGTCATAACCGAAGAAGTAAGCGCGTGCAGCGAACGCACCTCCTACCGCCCCGATAAGAAGGAATATCGGCAAAAGTATAAGCGTGAGCCTCAACCTACCCCTCGGAGAATAATGCTTTGCGAAACCGAACCCGCTATGGTCACCGATAATAGCATCCCTTGAGCTCGTTTCCCTTGCTCCGTCGGAAAAGTCAATATTCGACGGGATTCTCGAGTTGTTGTCCGCATCTGTCTGAAACGGGGATGCTCCCGGCGTGGATTCCGCGCCGAGCGGCGATGTCTGCAACGCTGGTTCGCGCGGCGGCATAATAGGACTGTCTTCTGTGCCGAACATTCTGTTAATTTCGTTATTGTTATTTACTTCCATAACGCACCTCTTAGCTCACTTCAGACCTCCGCAGAGGTCTTTATTTCATATAATCAACTCAGTATATCATGTTTTTTTTTATTTGTCAAATAATGTTTGAAAATTTCTTGTTATGCTTGACTTTTATTCCCGAAAATGCTACAATGTCTAAAGTACTAAGTGTGCAGGAAGGATATTAGGAAAATTATGGATTTTGAACACAATAAAGAAACAGAATCGGGCAATGCCGCCCCTGTTGGGATTGAAACGGCAAAATTACACGAAAACGAGAGGCTTTTGCAGGTTGATATAGAAAGAGAGATGAAAAAATCTTTCCTTGAATACTCTATGTCGGTTATTGTCGCCCGCGCTCTTCCCGATGTGCGTGACGGATTAAAACCGGTTCACCGCAGAATCCTTTATACTCAGTTTGAGGAAGGGTTGACCCACGATAAGCCGTTCAGCAAATGCGCAAAGACTGTCGGTGCTGTTTTAGGCTCTTACCACCCGCACGGGGACAGTAGTGTCTACGATGCTTTGGTACGCATGGCGCAGGGGTTTTCGCTGAGATACCCTCTTATTGAGGGTCATGGTAACTTCGGCTCAATGGGCGATGACAAGGCGGCCGCCTATCGTTATACCGAGTCGCGCCTTGCAAAAATTTCATCTGAAATGCTCGCCGATATTGGTAAAGACACAGTTGACTTTGTTCCAAACTACGATGAAAAGCAACTTGAGCCGTCGGTATTGCCGAGCCGTTTCCCAAACCTGCTTGTCAACGGCTCAACGGGAATCGCGGTCGGAATGGCTACCAATATTCCGCCCCATAATCTCGGAGAAATTATTGACGCACTTCAACTGATGCTTTTATCGGGTGAGGAAGTTCCCATTGATATGCTTATGTCGGTAATAAAAGGGCCGGACTTTCCCACAGGCGGAATTATCATGGGTTATTCGGGGATTCGCTCGGCTTATTACACGGGTAGGGGGAAAATCATTTTAAGAGGAAAGACTGAAATAGTAGAAGAAAAGAATCACACCCGCATAGTAATAACAGAAGTTCCCTACATGGTCAACACAGACCGTTTTCAGGAAAAAATAGGCGAGCTTATGCGCGACAAACGGCTCGACGGTGTTTCTGTTTTGCGCGACGAGTCCGACCGTAACGGCATGAAGATTGTTATTGAGCTTAAAAAAGATGCGAATGCCAATGTAGTGCTGAACAAGCTTTACAGCTTTACTCAATTGCAGGAGACGGTCGGCGTTATTATGCTCGCTTTGGTTGACGGTGAACCGCGAATCCTCAATCTAAAGCAAATGTTGCAGCATTATATAGACTTCCAAGAGCAGGTAGTCGTCCGCAGAACGCAGTATGAATTAAAAAAAGCACAGGCGCGGGCGCATATTCTCGAGGGGTTGAAAATCGCCGTTGCCAAGGATAACATTGATGAAGTTATAAAAATTTGCCGCACTTCTGCCGATGCGGCGGAAATAAAATCTCGTTTGATGGAGCGGTTTGGGATTAGCGAAATTCAAGCTGATGCAATCGCCAACATGAGAATGTATCAGCTCAGTGCGTTAGACATCAAAAAGCTTGAGGACGAGCTTGCCGCACTTAATTTGAAAATAAGCGAGTATGAAGCTTTGCTCGCCGACAGGAATGCTGTTTTCAAGGTTGTTTCGGGAGAATTGGATGAAATTCGCCGTAAATACAACGATGAGCGGCGTACAAGCATTGAACCGGTCAGCGGGGAAGTGGATATAGAAGACCTTATTCCTGTGGAAGAAAGCGTTTTGACTTATACTAATATAGGCTATATAAAAAGACAGGCTGTTGAAGTCTATAATCTGCAAAAACGGGGCGGAAGAGGCGTTTCGGGAATGAAACAGCGGGACGAGGACTTTGTGGAGGATATGTTTTTGGCATCGAGTCATGACTTTATTTTGTTCGTGACTAACATGGGGAATATGTACCGTCTTAAATGCTATGAAATCCCCGAGGGTTCAAAACAGTCAAGAGGTACAAATATAGTAAACATACTGCAATTACAGCCTGATGAGCGTATTGCGGCGATGATGAAAACCTCCGACTTTGCCGACAACAAGTTTTTTGTTTGTGTTACCAAGAAAGGGCTTATTAAAAGGACTCCGCTTTCTAAGTATAAAAACGTCCGCAAAAACGGGCTGCGTGCTATTACACTTGTTGACGGCGATGAAATTGCATCCGCTCATTTGACCGAGGGGGACAGTTCGGTAATTGTCGCGACACACAACGGCAGAGCGATTCACTTTGACGAGTCCCGCATTCGCAGTATCGGGAGGACTGCCAAAGGAGTACGTGCTATACGGTTGCGCGAAGAGGATTATATTGTAGGTGCGGCAAAAGTTTATGACGAGGAGTCCACTATTTTAACCGTAACCGAAAAAGGAATGGGCAGACGGGCATCTTTGGCGAGTTATCGCAAACAAAACCGCGGGGGGCAAGGCTTGATGAATTATAAAGTCAACGATGAAAAAGGCTTTGTCTGCGGAATAAAAACCATTTACGGCGATGACGATGTTATATTAATCAATGATGAGGGAGTCATTATCAGAATCCGCGCCAATGACTTGCGCGTAATGGGCAGGTATGCCTCCGGGGTCAGGGTAATGCGCCTTTCTCCTGAGGGCAGAGTTGTCACATTTACAAGGACGGAGCATGATGACTCGGCAGAATTAGAGGAAGTTGAACAAGCGAGCGAAGAGGATATTCGCGCCGCGGAGGAAGAGGAAAAGAGCGAAAAAATTGAAGTTGAAGCCGAAACTGAAGTTGATGAAACGGAAGAAACCGATGATTTGTCGGACGATGACGGCGATGATGATTCAAAATAATTAAAAATTTTTTGGGGGATATTATGGAGCGAGTATTACGCTTTTATACAGAAAAAATTGAAAATCGCACTCATGCGGATTTATCCGAAGCGTTGGAGTTGCCGAATTTCAAGCTTAGGACATTTATCAGATACGACATACAAAGCCAACCATTCGATGTTGCATTGCTGTTTGACAGTTGCCGGAAAGAACACCTCCCCGATTTGCCCGAGGGTACTCGGCTGTTGAGGGTTGAACCTGTGCCGGGGCAATTCGATGCGATTGCCGATTCCTGCGAACAGTGTATACAATTGCTTATCGGGGGAAAACGCCCGACTGTTAAGACTGCTTTTGTATATGCTTTCACGGGGCTGAACGAAGCCGAATTTAACCGAGCGGCGAAATATTTAATTAACCCGTTGGAATACTGCCCCGCAAATCCGGACAAGCCCGAATCATTGCCGGAGTATAATAATGAATCAAAAGGCGGCAAATACGACAAAATCCCGGAAATAAACCTTTCGGACACTACAACGGAATCACTCGGATTGGCAATGTCAAGCGACGACCTCGACATGATTCGCGAGTATTTCAAATCGGAAAACCGCAATCCTACGCTAACCGAAATAAAAGTCCTCGACACGTACTGGTCTGACCATTGCAGACACACGACGTTTAATACTATTATAAAAGATGCGGTTATCGGCGACGAGCGTGTAAAAGAAGCATTTGAACTGTTCAAGTCGGTAAACGGCGAAAAACCCGTCACTTTAATGAATATAGCGACCGCCGCAATGAGGCACTTCAAAAAAAGCGGCGAACTACCAATGCTTGACGAGTCGGACGAGATTAACGCCTGCACAATCAAGGTGGAGGGGGAATCGGGGAAAAAACTGCTGTTGTTTTTCAAAAACGAAACCCACAATCACCCTACCGAAATTGAGCCGTTCGGCGGAGCTTCAACCTGTATAGGGGGAGCAATCCGCGACCCGCTTTCGGGTCGTTCATACGTCTATCAAGGCATGAGGATTACAGGTGCGGCATCCCCCAATCAACCTGTAAAGGATACTATTCCGGGCAAGCTTCCTCAAAGAAAGCTTATTGAAACCGCCGCAGAGGGATTTAGCTCTTATGCTAATCAAATCGGCGCGGCAACAGGCTATATCAAAGAAATCTACCACACCGGTTATGCGGCAAAGCGCATGGAAGCGGGTGCGGTAGTGGCGGCGGCGAACATGGATTCAGTCCGCAGGGAACGCCCGAAAGAGGGCGATATTGTATTGCTTTTAGGCGGAAGAACAGGCAAAGACGGAATAGGAGGCGCGACAGGCTCATCTATAACACATGATGCCGAAACTGTGAGCCGCGCCGCTTGCGAAGTACAAAAGGGCAATCCGCCCGAGGAACGCAGGATTCAAATTTTGTTCCGCAACCCGGAAGTGACAAAACTTATAAAAAAATGCAACGATTTCGGCGCGGGGGGTGTCGCTGTAGCAGTCGGCGAATTGGCGGACGGGCTTGAAATTAACCTTGATGCAGTCCCGCTGAAATATCCGGGGCTGAACGGCACTGAAACAGCAATATCGGAATCGCAGGAGCGTATGGCAATAGTGATAGCGGAAAAAGACCTGCCGACCATACTGGAACATTGTGACAAAACAAGTGTAGAAGCTTCTGTAATCGCAAAGGTAACAAACCAAAACCGATTAGTCATGACGTGGCAGGGGGACAAAATAGTAGACATATCCCGCGAATTTCTCGACCTGAACGGCGCGAAAAGATATGCAACAGTGGAAGTCAAAGAGCGAAACTTAATCGGTGACTGCCGGGACTTCAAAATAAGTGGCGATAATACAGCATCGCAAAAAGAATTAGCTTCCCGCTTTGATTCGTCTGTAGGGGCGTTAAGCGTATTTATGCCTTACGGCGGAAAGACAGGCGAAAGTGAATCGGCAGTAATGGCGGCGATGATTCCGGGCGGAGGAACAACGGCATCAATAATGGCATACGGATTTGAGCCGCACTTGACCGAGGCTGACCCGTTCGGCGGTTCTGCTTATGCGGTTGTGAGTTCTGTTGCAAAAGTAATTGCGGCGGGCGGGAATTTAAACACAGTCCACCTTTCGTTCCAAGAATATTTCCCGCGAGTAACCGACCAATCGGGTAATAATATTCCTTCGAGGTGGGGACTTCCGTTCGCGGCATTGTTGGGCGGATTTAAAGCGCAAATGGGGTTAAAAATCGCGGCAATAGGCGGGAAGGATTCCATGTCGGGCAGTTACGGCGACTTAGATGTACCTCCAACCCTAATCTCGTTCGCGGTAGGCACGGGTGATGCAAAGGTGTTAGTCAGCCCCGAATTTAAGGGAGGTGTCGAGCCAAACCCGGTGTATATAATCAATGTTCCGGTCGATGATTACAACGCATTGCGTACCGAGTGGGAAAAATACGGCAATCTAATTAAAGCGGGAAAAGTTTTAGCCGCCGATGTAGTTACAAGCACCTTAGAAAACTGCATAAACAATATGTCAAAAGGCAATAACATCACCCTCGACCGCAAACCGCAAATCCAAGCTAATCAAGCCGCAATAATATTTGAAGCAACCGAAGAATTAAACGGCTGTGAGTTGCTCGGTTACACGGTGGGAGAGCCATTAACTACCGCAATTGACGGCAACCATAAACCAATTGTCTGCCAAACATCAACCGTTATTAATTGTGTAATCCCCATCCTCCCCGGCACAACTGGCGAATACGACACTGCGGCGGCTTTGGAACGCGCAGGCGGAAATGCGCAGACAATCCTTATACGAAATCTTACGCCGTCAATGCTCACGCAATCAATCGACGCGCTTAAAAAAGCAATTTCGTCTTCAAGAATGCTCGTTCTCCCCGGCGGAGTTGATTCGGACAATATGTTGGTATCGCTGTTTAAAAATCCCGCCCTTGCCGATTCAATACAAGAGTTAATAGAGTGCGACGGATTAGTACTCGGAATTGGGGACGGGTTTAAGGCGTTGCTCAGATTGGGGTTAATCGAAAACTGCCGATTGGCATCGGAATACAGCGGGCGGCATTGCCATAAATATGTTGGGACTAAGCTATGCTCCGCAACATCACCGTGGCTGTCCGAATGTAAGTCCGATGAAATATACGTCCAGCCCATTTCGCTAAGTACACTTGTTGTCAATTCGGAGGGTGGAATCCCCGAATCGCAGATTGCGTTCAGATACACAGACGGAACAGAATCCGAATTCGGAATAGAAGCGATTACAAGCGTGAACGGTCAGATATTAGGGAAAGCGGCACACTTTGAACGCTACAACCCGTTCACGGCAAAGAATATCCCCGGCAAAAAATACCTGCCTTTATTTGAGGGTGCGATTAAGAAGCTGTGTAAATAAGAAACTGTATTTAGCGCAAGTAACAAAAAGCCGCTCATGTTCATATCATTAGGTTATGAATATGAGTGGCTTAAAAAATAACAAAATCGGGCGAATCGGTCTCGCTTTATCCGGCGGAGGAATGCGTGCGGCAATATATCACCTCGGCGTATTGAAATACCTAAGCGAAGCGGGGCTTTTCGACAATGTGACGAGCGTTTCATCGGTATCGGGGGCAAGCCTCTGTATCGGTGCGTTGTTCGCAATTAACAACAACAAGTGGCCGTCGGGGGAAATGTTTTATAACGAAACTCTGCCGAAAATCCGCGAAATGATGTTAAGTCACGACATCCAAAAAACGGCACTCAGCCGTTTGCCGTTTTCCCCGCGTTACTGGCGCAACAGGGTTGAAATCATCGCCGATGTCCTCGAAAAAAAATGGGGAATCAACGGGACTTTGCAGGACTTGCCCGGATATGAAGACTGTCCCCGCTGTCCTTTTTGGGAAATAAACTGCACTACATTTGAAACGGGCGAGCGATTCCGCGTTCGCCGCGATTTTATGGGCGACCGTTTAATCGTCTATACAGTAGACCCAAATCTGCCTATATCGCGTATGATTGCCGCTTCTGCGGGTTTCCCGGTACTAATAGGCCCCTACACACTAAAAACAAAAAATATGCGTTGGACTAACGATAAAAACGGCAAAGGCGATGAAGTTGCCGTTAATCCTAAATATACATTGTGGGACGGCGGAGTATATGACAACCTCGGCTTAGAAGCACTGTACAAAATCGGTCGCAATTTTCCACAGTCCGACAAACTCATCAACAACATGGACAACGAAATCGACTTCTTAGTAGTGTCCGACGCGTCGGCGGCAATAACATTCAAGGAATACAAAAAAACCGCTTCACTTTCAAACATGAAGCGGCTGCTTGACATTTCGCTTAATCAAGTTTACGCCCTGCGCCGGCGCGAGTTTCACGCATCGGTTACCGAAAAGGGGAAAGGGCTGTACCTGCAAATAGGGGACGAAGTGAGACACTATCCCACTACATTAAGCACCCCCTGCGAACACGACTTTGACAGGATTTTGTTGAACGGCTACACGGTCGCCGGAAAAGAATTTGAACACGTTCACGCTATCGCTCTATGAACACAGCTTCTAAGAACCTGTCTTCACAAGCGACGCATTAACCTCTCGGCATTCGCAAGTGAAAGCTCGTCATCGTCTCCCGAAATAATCCGCGCCAACTCGCGCTTGCGTTCCTCCCCGATTACCTGTCTTACATTTGTATAAGTTCTGTCACCCGTGCGGCTTTTTTCAATGAGCAGGTGATTGTCCGCCATTGCCGCAATCTGCGCCAAGTGAGTTACGCAAAGCACTTGCCTCTCTCCCGAAAGTGCGGACAGTTTTAGTCCCACTTTATGCGCCGCCCGCCCGCTTATACCCGAATCAATCTCATCAAATACAACAACAGGCGCGCCGCCCGACAATACAACCTTAATAGCAAGCATAATCCGCGACAGCTCCCCGCCCGATGCAATTTTAGCAAGTGGCTTCAACTCCTCGCCTTTATTGACGGAAATCATCATCTCTGCCGAATCCATGCCGGTTATTGTTACTCGTTCTTGTTTAAGCGCGAATACAAGCCGAGTACCCGGCATATCCAAAAATCCCAGTTCCTTACATATTAATTCGGACAAGGTTTCGGCAGTCTTTTTTCTCGCAACGGTAAGCTCGCCGCCGAGTCGTTTTAAACTGTCTCCGATTTGCCGTTTTTGTTCCTCCAACCTTTGCAGAATGTCGTCCCCATCCTGCAATTCCTCAAGCTCCGAACGCCATTCCGAAGTCATTTCAACCAACTCGTCAATGCTTAAACCGTATTTGCGCCTGAGCCGTAAAAAATCGCTCATCCGCTCTTCATAACGGGGGAGGTTTTCCGCCCCGCTCGCACCGCAATTCTCGGTAATCACAGAAGAAAGCTCATGTTTAATATCGTCTAATTCAATAAAAGCGTCTTCAAGCCTTTCTTTAAGTGATTTACACTCGGTAATATACCCCGCCGCCTGCCCCAAGCTGAGTTTACAGAGGTTTAAAATATCTAACGCACCCGATTGCTCGCCATCTCCGGTTAAAGCTGCATACGCTTTGTTCAGCGTTTCGGAAATGGTTTGAATATTCCGTAAACGGTTTAATTCAAAGGAAACCTCGTCCTCTTCGCCGATTTTGAGCTTATAGGGTTCTATATCGGCAATTTTAGCGGCAAGGAACTCAATTTTTTCGTCTTTAAGCTGCATTTCTTTTTGGAAAGCTTTTATCTGTTTTGAAACTGCCGAAAAATCCCGAAAAGTATTCTCGTATTCGCTTAGTGAAATGTTCCCGTATTTGTCGATTAGTTCTAACTGAAACTCGTTCGATGTAATCATGCGGGTCTGATGCTGACCGTGAACATCAACTAACCCCGCTGCAATTTCCTTTAGCATTGAGCTTGTCGCCGTTTTCCCGTTGACTCGCGCGGAAGAGCTTCCGCTTTCGGAAATTTCGCGGGTAAGAACCAATTCACCCGATTCAAAATCGCCGTAACCATATTCGGCAAGCTTGGCTGAAACGCTTTCGGGAAGATTGTCAAAAAGCGCGGTTACAACGGCTTTGCCCGCCCCCGCCCGAATTAAGTCTTTAGTGACCCGCCCCCCGAGAACGGCATTGATTCCCCCGATAAGTATGCTTTTGCCTGCGCCTGTTTCCCCGCTGAAAACATTAAACGCTTTATCAAAGGCGATTACTGCTTTTTCAATAATTGCAAGATTTTCTATATACAACTCTCTTAACATCTCGTACAGACCCCTAATTTATAACTTCTTATAAAAACTTCTTTAATTTATCGCTTAATTCCCGCGCATCTTTTTCAGAGCGTGTTACCGCGAATATGGTATCATCTCCCGCAATTGTACCCGCAATCAAGGGAATGTCCTTTAAGTCAAGCGCAGAGCAGACCGCCGATGCCATTCCGCCGTAGGTTTTAATCACGACAATGTTCGAGGCGGGGTTAATCGACTTTACCGCCTGAGAAAACATTCCGCTTATTTTGGCAATCTTTGCCCGCTCGGGGACAATATAGCAATAATCTCCGTCATCCGTAACCGCCTTAACCAACCCCAATTGTGACATATCGCGCGAAAGCGTAGGTTGTGTTACTATTATTCCCCGTTTGCGTAATTCCGACAAAAGCATATCCTGACCGGAAATCTTTGCGTTTTGTACAATATCTAATATTTCCTGAAGCCGCTTCTTCTTCATTTTTATGACCATGCCTTTCTGAGACACAAA